>ONTN01000197.1 GCA_900320765.1 uncultured Eubacteriales bacterium | reverse complement strand
GAATCCGAAGTCTTATCTCCAACCCAGGAACTCTCCATCACAGTGATTCTTTCAAAGCCCTCCGACCGCAGATACCGGATGATGCCCCGGACGACCTCAGGGTGCGTCGTAGCTCCGTCCTTTGCAGGAATCGGTCCCAGGATGTTCGGCTTTATCGCAATATCTGCACTGCGGCTTCCGCATTTTTCCAGGATCATTAAAGAAAGGCCGGCCCTGGCGCACAGGGATTCCGCCATTTCCGTATAGTGCTTTCCGTAGATTACAAGAAGTTCATTTTTCTTCATCAGGGCTGCTCCATAAAAGAAGCCCCGTCGCCGCGGGGCTGTTCTGTCTGACTGTTCATAAGTTCGCCGTGCGGAATCCCGTCACTTCATAAGAGTCGTGATGGAAGCGCATTGCAGATCCGCAAACCCGCGGTCTGGCGCGGCTATTTCTTTGAGACCAGGTATTTGACCACCATGTATAGCATGATAATGACTGCCAGCACATACCCCACCGCGCCAAGCAGGGGGATTCCCAGTACTTTCGGCTCCATGTTGGTCGTACAGAGGATGCTCGAGGAGATCAGCAGGGCGGTGACCCAAAGCCCCAGGTTGATATGCCGCACGATATGATCCAGCAGGCGGGCAAGCTGCCGCCGTGCCTGACCGCGTCCTTCGCCGCCGTCCTTCCGATCATAATGTCGTAGGTTCCGGCCTTCACCCGCGATTTATCTATTCCCATCGCGCCGGTGGCGTTACCCTGAGGGTCGGAGTCGCAGAGAAGCACCTTTTTATTGAGAAGCTTAAGCGCTCCCGTTACATTCACCGCCGTCGTCGTCTTTCCGACGCCGCCCTTCTGGTTTGCCACGGCGATTATCTTTCCCATCTCGTCATCCCTTATAATTATTATGTACGTTGTATTATAATCCTTGTCGCCGGTTATTTCAACCTTTAAAATTGTTTCACGTGAAACAGTTTTGTTCCACGTGAAACATTGGGCTTCTTATAACAGCATATCGAGGTCGGAAACGCTGAGGCTCGGCTGGAGGGCAAGGTTAATCCCATAGCCCACGAGCTTCGAGATATCGGCCACTCTTGAGTCGATATCCCTCGGCGTGACGATAAGGCCGCAGCCGGCGGAGCGGAGCTTATCCTCGTCGAGGCTCGTTCCGCAGTCCTCGGCAAGGGCTGCGGCAAGGGACGCCGCGTCAACAACGGTAGGAACGCCCACGGCAATAACCGGAACTCCGAGGGTCTCAGCGTTCAGGGCGCTTCTCGCGTTTCCGACGCCCGAGCCGGGGACTATGCCCGTGTCGGTTATCTGCACCGTCCGGCAGAGCCTCTCCGCCCGGCGGGAGGCGAGAGCGTCTACGGCGATAACTGCGGCGGGGCGTATCTTCTCAGAAACGGCCCGAACGACCTCGACGGATTCTATACCCGTCGTCCCCAGTACGCCGGGCTCAACGCAGGCGACGGGGCGCAGGTCGGAGAAAAGGCCGCCGGGGGTGTTAATTAAATGAAGCGTAACGAGAGCGTTTTCGGCGGCAACGTGACCGACGGCGTCCGGAGTGATCGCCGGATTCCCGAGCCCAGCTATCAAAACTGTGCCGCTTTCGGGAATAAGGTCAGAGAGGAGGGAGGCGAGAGCCCGCGCCCCGTCCTCAAAGGCAGAGTCCTCGCGGCGGAGAAGCCGGGTAAGCTCAAGGGTCAAATATCGCCCTATCGGTTTACATAACGCCCGTGAGCCTTTTTCGTTTTCGATAACGACCTCGGAGACGCGGTAGCCGGAGATATCGCGTTCGGAAAAGCGGACGCCCTCAAGCCATTCGGCGGAGCGGCTTTCGCGTTCCTCGAGGGCGAGGTCTGTCCTCGGCAGAAATCCCATATATATCACCTTTTTAAATAAAGCTGACGGTACCTATAATAACACGCCTCACAGCGGTCCTTTTCGGCGCTTTTTGTCCCTTGTCGCTTGATGGGCGTCAGCCCATCTGCACTTCGCGGAACAAAAATCCCGCGAAAATTACTCTCTGTGAGGTGCCTTGCAGTTTTGACGGAGCA
>ONTN01000013.1 GCA_900320765.1 uncultured Eubacteriales bacterium | reverse complement strand
CGAACTACAATGCGCACGAGATGCTCTTTACCGTAAAGAATGCCGTCGACCTCTTCTGGCTTGACAAATATCACTGGAATATGCTTATGGACCACGCCATGCAGGCTGATTTCAGCTGGGCAAAGGCGGCGAAGGAATACTACGCCATCTATCTCAGACTCCATCCCGAGGTCGAGTGGCCTGATCCCGAACCGGAACCCGCACCCGAGCCTGAACCCGCACCCGAGCCTGAGCCCGCCCCCGAACCTGAGCCTGCTCCCGAACCTGAGCCCGCACCCGAGCCCGAGCCCGCACCCGAGCCCGAGCCTGCACCCGAGCCCGAGCCTGCTCCCGAGCCTGAGCCCGCTCCCGAGCCTGAGCCTGCTCCCGAGCCTGAGCCCGCTCCCGAGCCCGAGCCTGCTCCTGAACCCGAGCCCAAGCCCAAGCCCGTGGCTAAGAAGCCGGCAGCGAAAAAGCCTGCTGCGAAGAAGGCCGCCACCAAGAAGGAGGAGCCGAAGGCGGAGCCCGTGAAGGAAGAGCCGAAGGCAGAGGAGAAGCCTGCGACTAAAAAGCCTGCCGCGAAGAAGGCCGCCCCCAAAAAGGAGGAGCCGAAGGCGGAGCCCGTGAAAGAAGAGCCGAAGGCGGAGGAGAAGCCTGCAACGAAAAAGCCTGCCGCGAAGAAGGAGGAGCCGAAGGCGGAGCCCGTGAAGGAAGAGCCGAAGGCAGAGGAGAAGCCTGCGGCTAAGAAGCCTGCGGCGAAGAAATCCACCTCAAGGAAAAAGACTGAATAAAGAATCAAACGAGGAAGCCGAACGGCTTCCTCGTTTTTTATCTCGCAAATATATTGCCGCCGTGAGCGTCTATGCCTACAATAAGCGGCATATCGCGCACCTCAAGCCGCTTTAAGGATTCGCAGCCGAGCTCACTAAAGGCGATCTCCTCCATCTTTACGATACTCTTGGCAATGAGAGCCCCGGCTCCGCCAGTGGCACAGAGGTAGATGGCTTTGTTATTAACAATAGCCTCGCGCACGCTCTCCGAGCGAGGCCCCTTTCCGATCATCGCGGCAAGGCCAAGCTCCAAAAGGCGCGGGGTGAACTTATCCATTCGGCTCGAAGTGGTCGGCCCGCAGGCGAGGGTCGGCATCTCGCCGCGGCCGGGCGTCGGCCCGGCGTAGTAGATCACAGCCCCTCTGATATCGAGCGGCAGGGTTGAGCCGCTGTCCAAGAGCCGGAACAGAGCCATATGCGCCTGGTCCCTTGCGGTGTAGATCGTTCCGGAGAGGAAAACGCGGTCTGAAGCGTGGAGCTCAGATGCGCGTTCGTGCAGCTCCGAGGCGTTAAGGTGAAATTCGGACATTATTCGGCCCTCAGCTCATCGATGTTGGCGCGGAGCTTATTGAGCCTCTTCTCAAGCTCGCCCGCGACATTCTCAACGCTCTCGAGATCGTCCAAAATCCTGCGGCGTGTGTTTGTCACGTTGACCGCCATATCGGCCTTGATATCCCCGCATCGCTTTATAAGCTCGTCGACGGCCTCGGCGGCGGAGTTGAGTTCCTCGGATCGGCGGTCAAAGGTCCTGGCGCGCTCCTTTTCAATATCCTCAAGCAGTCGCGCATTCTCGCGGCGAAGCTCAAGGATGACCCCATCCTTCTCGTCGGAAAGCGCCTTGAGCTCGGCCTCTGCGCTCTCCTTCTGTGCCACAAGCTCGCATTTCAGCTCGTCAAGCTCCTCAATGAGCCTTTCTTTCTCCTCGGCAAGGTCGTCGCGCTCCTTTTCAGTCGCGTTGAACTGAGCGGCCGCCGACTCGATGTAGTTTATAACGTCGTTTCTATTAAAGCCGCCGAACAGCTTTCCGCGGAAATTGCCCTTTTCTTCTTCCATTATCCCTCAGCTCCTTTGAGCTTATTTTCCGCTATTGTAACACAATCGACGAAATATTACAACCTTAGCACTTTACAGATTTCTATTTTTTTGATATAATACCGGAGCTAAGTAAACGATGATTAATTCAGCGAGAGCGAATTGCGAGGATTTTTATGTCGCAGTAAAGGCGAAAAATCGCAGGAATACTTTGTGTATTCCAAGATTTTGAGACAAAGCTGCGGCGGAAAAGGACCGCAAGGCGCCGAAGCGGCATTTAATCAGCGTTTACTCATGATATGCGCCCGTAGCTCAGCTGGATAGAGTGACAGACTCCGACTCTGTAGGCCGTGCGTTCGAATCGCATCGGGCGTACCAGCGTCGAAACGCCCCGAATTCGGTCGCAAAGCCGCAAGCGGCTTTGCTTAAAAATTCTGGGCATTTCTCCTTTCAAAATCGAAGCCCTTTTATGGGCTTCGATTTTGTATTAGCGGGAAAAGAAAGTGAAGGAGCTGCGTTCCGTTTCCGTCGAAAGCCAAAGGCTTCCGCCGAAAACTGCACTACGCTCAATCGCTCCTCCTCTCAAAACGCGACCCGCTTTGCTGGGCTCGCGTTTTGTATTAGAGACTTTTTTTATTCTTTTATATTTTTTTTGATCATAACAGTTCACGCAACAGTTTTTATGTTATAATCAATTATAAGAACAAAACATTCTCGAAGAGAGGCGAATACAGTGAAAAAACTGAAAGCATTTACAGCTCTGGTTCTTGCTGCTTTTATGTGCGCCGGAGTGCTCCCCGTCTCCGCACTCGCAGATGGCGATCAGAATCTCGAGACGCCGGCCAAAATAACGGAGTCTGTCGAGCCAACCGAGGGCGACGAGACAAACGAGGGCGAGGAGACCAACGAGGGCGAAACGCCCGAAACGCCAGAACAGCCGACGGAGCCGGAGGAGACGCAGCCGTATTCATGGTACGATGCGGAGGCGGAGGAGTATACTATTACCTCTGTCACCGAGCTCAAGGAGTTTGCGCTTCTCACCCTTGGAAATGTTACGCTTGAGGATGAGACAGTCCTCACGAAGACGGACTTTGCGGGAAAAACCGTAAAGCTCGCGGCTGACCTCAGCTTTGAAGAAGGCGACTATTGGTATGACACCGAGGGCGGCATAAACTTTACGATTACAGACTTTGCCGGAACCTTCGACGGCGGAGATCACACCGTATCTAATCTTCAGATCAGACAGAGCGACACCGCGGGAAGAGTGGGACTGTTTAAGACCATAACAGCTTCGGGTCTTATAAAGAACCTCAAACTGAAGGACACTTCAGCCACTCTCTCGACCTCCAGCACAAACAGATTCGGCGCTCTCGTGTATATGTGTTACGGTACGGTTAATAACTGCACGGTTGAGAACGTGACTGTAAACTGCACGGACGGCAACCTGCAGATGGCGGGAGCTGTCTCCGGCATAGCTCAGGCAAATTCCAACTATATCGACTGCACCGTAAAGGGAAAAGTCGAATTCAGGGGAACTAAAAATCTGGTAAGATCGGGCGGCTTCGCCGGGCAGGCCTATGCCGGCGCAAGCTTTGAAAACTGCTCTGTTGAGGCGGACGTCAGCATATCCGCAAGCGGCGCATACATATACGACAACGGCGGCTTCCTCGGATATATCGTCGCCAACGACACGGCTGTTTCCGTAAAGAACTGCTCTCTCAGCGGCAACGCGACCTTTAAGGCAACGGGAGATACCGGCAGCATTTATTCGATCGGCGGCTTCATCGGCACCGCTGCTGGCTCGGCTGACTTTGAGGGCTGCACTATTAGCGGAGATACTGCCATTAAAGGAAATGCTTACGTAGCCCTTTCCGCGGGCTTTGCCGGAAACATTCTCGACGGGACCAAGGATGATGCGAATCCGGCCGATACATCATTTACCGATTGCACGGTTACAGGTAACGTAACGGTAACGGGCGGCGGCTCAGAGCAGAGTATGTTTTATATAGGCGGCTTTGCAGGCGCAAACAGAGAGGGTGCGAGCAGCAGCTTTAAAAACTGCAAAATCACCGGTGAATTCAGTGCGGCATCCGGTACGTACCTTTATTATTCAGCGGGCTTTATAGGAAACTTCCGCGACGGCACGGTCGAAAACTGCAGCGTGAATACGGCTGAGCTGAAAGCTGAACTGGATGTATTCCTCTGCGGCGGCTTTATCGGGCTTGTTGACCGCCAGAGCGGCTGCTCGCTCACAGCAAAGACCGGCTCCGTTGAAAAAGCTGTTTTGGAGAGCGCGACGAAGGTCTACGAGAGCGGCGGCATATTCGGCTCAATACGAGGCAAGGCTGAGGTCTCCGACTTTACGATCGAGGCTGCGGAAATAAAAACGACTGATAACGGCGAGATACTTCTCGCGGGCGGCTTTGCAGGCTACATCCGCAACGGCGCAGGCGGACACGGCGAATTTATAAACTGCGCCGTTAAAAACGTCAGCATTTATTCAGACGGAGAGATGAGCAACATCGGAGGCTTCTCCGGCGGAAGCGAGAGCGATAATGCCATTACCGGCTGCAGCGTGAGCGGCGTCGTTATCAAAAACTCGGGCGGCTATAAGCTCAGCCAGATAGCCGGATTTATCGGCGAGACCGACGACGGCAACAATAACTACGTTAAGATAACCGACTGCTACGTGACCGGGATGGAAATAAGCCTTAGGGGCATCGTCGGCGGCATAGACGCAAGCGGAGCCGCAAAGGTCGATGAAAACAGCGTCGGCGGCTTTGTCGGCGATCTTGCGAACGGCACTCAGGTCACAGACTCGACAGTAACCGGAAAGATCTACCTCGATACCGATACCATTGCCGTGGGCGGTTTCGTCGGCTCCTTCGGCTGGAATAAGTGGACGTCTGTCCAAATGAGCGACTGCGAGGCGAACGTAGACGTGACCTCCACGTATATAGCCGGCGGCTTTGTCGGCAGCGCCTCTCCTTCGGAGGGCGTGTCTGGCAACATCACCTATCCGACCTTCACAAACTGCAAGGCCTACGGGAGCACAGCAGGCGGAGTTGCCGCGGGCGGCTTCGTGGGCACAGGCTACCGCGGAACATTTGAAAACTGCGAGGCTGCCGGGGCGGTCTGCGGCAAGATCGCGGGCGGCTTCTGGGGCACCGTAACGCCCAACCCCAATACTGCGGTTGAAAACGACGTAAGAATAAAAGATTGCATCGCTTCTCCCGTAGTTTTAAGCGATAAGACCGCGTCCGTATTCTTCGGAAGCGTCAACACCGACGGCGGCGACGGCAAGGTCACGACCGTGACAGTTGAAGGCTACACCACTCCCGACTATTTCATAGTAAGGGGAACGGTTGATGCTGAAATTATTGACGATATCCAGACCGACGTAAACGTGACCGCAAGCGGAAAAACCGACGGAGGCTACAGCGTCGTAGCGCCAATCTCCGGAACGAACGGCTGGGCAAAGGATAAGGATCCGCTCACCGGCAAGAAAGTAAAGGACCTCGTGATTCGCCTCTCGGCTGAGGGCAGCAGGATAGAAGAGGCTGAGCGCGAGACTGAGCCCAACTCCGCCGGCAGCGGCTCGGAGGCAGAAAACGAGCTCGATCCGAGCGCCGCGATTATCTATGTGAGCGACGCGACGCGCCGCAAGCACATAATAGCTCAGCCGATAGTCAGCTTTGACTCAAAGGGCGGCAGCGAAGTTGAGGAGCAGCACGTACCCTACGGAACCAAGGCTGAGAAGCCGGAGGATCCAACGAGAGAGGGATACAGCTTTACAGGCTGGAAGGACGGCGGAGAGGATTACGATTTCAGCTCGCCTGTATATGAGAGCAAGACTCTTGAGGCGCAGTGGCAGGAAAACACACCCCCGACGCCGCCTGCGCCCCCAGCGCCTCCAGTAGACCCGGAGCCGGAGGAACCGACCGAAGAGCCCACCGAGGAACCTACTGAGGAACCTTCTGAGGAACCTTCTGAGGAGCCGACAGAGGAACCGACTGAAGAGCCGAGTGAGGAGCCTGCCGAGGAGCAGATCGATGACGGCGAGACCCCGACGGACAAAGAGCCTGCGGAGGAGACCGAGATCGAGGACGAGGATACCGCCCTCGACGGAAACCCAGATACCGGCGACAGCCGCGCGACGGCGCTTTGGGTGCCGGTAAGCCTCACCGCGCTCGCCGCGGTAGTGATCCTCGCGCTGCCGAAGCGCAGAAAGAACTGATAAACTGAAAAACGAGGGAAAAGCAGAAACGCTTTTCCCTCGCTTTTTGTTGTCCGGTTATTTTATTTTACCTCGTGGACCTTCAGCATATTCGTGGTGCCCGAAATGCCGAGAGGTACGCCGGCGGAGATGACCACGGTGTCGCCGTGCTTTATCGCGCCGCAGCGGAGAGATACGTCGACCGCGTGATCGAAGAGCTCGTCGGAGTTATTCTTAATCTCGCACATAACGGGGAGAACGCCCCAGCTCAGGCTGAGCTGGCGCCACGCCTTTTCAGAGATGGTCGCGCCGACTATCATCGTCTGCGGGCGGTATTTGGATATCATTCTCGCTGTCGTTCCGCTCTTGGTAACAGTAATGATAGCGGAAGCGGAAAGGTCGTTTGCCGTAGTAACGGTAGCATGGCCTATGGCGGAGGTTATATCCTTGAATTCGCTTGCGTCCGGTCTGAGATTCTGGAAGCGGCGGACGTAGTCGATATCCTCCTCAGCCGTGCGGGCGATAAGGTCCATCGTCTTGACAGCCTCGACAGGGTGCTTGCCCACGGCGGACTCGCCGGAGAGCATTATCGCGCTCGTACCGTCGTAAATGGCGTTCGCCACGTCGGTGATCTCGGCTCTCGTGGGGCGGGGGTTCGTTATCATGGACTCGAGCATCTGCGTCGCGGTAACGACGATCTTTCCGGCCTCGTAGACCTTCTTTATTATCATCTTCTGAATGGCGGGGATCTGCTCGAAGCTGATCTCAACGCCCATATCGCCTCTCGCGACCATAATACCGTCAGCTGCGGCAATAATGCTGTCGATATTGCTGACGCCCTCAGCGTTCTCAATCTTCGCGATTATCTTAACGTCGCGCCAGCCGATAGCGTCGCAGTAGTTGCGGAGGATGTTGACGTCGGTCGCGTTGCGGACGAAGGAGGCGGCGATAAAGTCGTAGTCGTTCTCCTTGCCGAACTGCAGGTCGGACATATCGCGGGCGGAGAGATAGGGCATCCTGAGGCTGACGCCGGGCACGTTTACGCCCTTGCGGTCCGTGAGCTTGCCGCCGTCTACGACCGTACAGACTATTTCTGCGTCGGAGACCTTATCGACTGTTAGGGAGATGAGCCCGTCGTTTATTAAAAGGCGGACGCCCTTTTTGACGTCGGCAGGGAGTCCCTCATAGTTCACGTAAGCCCTCTCCTTGGTGCCGGGGCACTCGCGGGTGGTGAGGGTGAAGGTCTGACCCGGCTCGAGGACTACGCCGTTCGGGTCCTCAAAAACGCCGAGGCGGATCTCGGGCCCCTTCGTATCCAAAAGGGCGGCGACCGGGAGATTGAGCTCGTCTCTGATTTTTCTCAGCTCGGTGAGCCTTGCGAGGTGGGCGGAATGATCCCCGTGGCTGAAATTAAACCTTGCCACGTTCATTCCGGCGAGAATCATTCGACGTAAAACGTCCTCATCGTCGGTAGCAGGACCTAAAGTGCAGATTATTTTCGTTTTTCTCATTCGGGACCCCCGCTTTCAGGTTTTTTATGCTACTATGATATCACAGCCTCGCTGCCCGCGCAATTAAAAATCACTTGTTTTTTCGAAAAATAAGCTTTTCGATGCAGGCCTTTTTAAGCGCCATTGCTATGAGGAAGAATATTGCGGCTTCTATCGGCGTCATAATGGCGTTTTTCAAGGCGCGGAGCGGGAGCAGAGCAAAAAACGCCTTCCCGCCCTGCATAGACATCCAGAGGGTGTTTAGCCCGATGTTGACGATAACGGCGACGATCGCCTTCGTTATCAGAACGCGCCAGAAATTAAGCGGCCGCTTGTAATAGGAGAGACCGTAGATAAGGGCGGCAATCATCGCGCTCGCGGTATAGCCGAAGAAGAAGACCCCGTCGGGCTTGAGGGCAAACTTGATAATGTCGAGAGCGGCGGCGAAGATCATACCCGTCACGGGCCCGAAGAGCCAGTCGACGAGTTGATTCGGTATTCCGGAGAAGCCGATCTTGATATACGGCCCGATATTGATGCTCGCAACGTAATTTAAAGCCACGGCGAGGGCGGCAAGTACGGCGCAGACGGTTAGGACGCGGAGATTTTTTATCTCCCGCGCCGAGTCAGAGAGAGAACGAAAAGCTTTTTTCATAAAAAATACCTCCTTTGCAGAATCATTCGTACTACAAGAGGAGATATACCTATCTTCTGGTGCAGCGGGATGCGGCCGGCGAACCGCAAGCATAAGCTTTTCGTCCGGGGGGCAACTCTCCGTCCCCCCGGCACTTAACGCTCGCAGGCCTACTCTGCAATATACCCGGATTATACAACGGTCTTTTTGAAATAGCAATATTTTCTTTTCCCAAGCCGCCGAGATTTATACTTGTACCCCGACGAAATCGGTTGTATTATAAGAACATAGAGAGATACGGAGGGCGCTATGAGGATAGAGACGGCGGGAAACGAGATAAAAATTACGCCGGAGGACGATTTCTCCGCGAAGAAAATATTCGACTGCGGCCAGTGCTTCCGCTGGAACGAAAACCCGGACGGCAGCTATACCGGCGTCGCCCTCGGGAGGGCGGCAAGAGTCAGGGAGGACGGCGATTCGGTTTACATAACGGGTACGCTCAACGACTTTGAGAGCGTTTGGAGCGACTATTTTGACTTCGGCTCGAACTACGCGGAGCGGAGGAAGCTCTGCGCCGTTGACGATTATATGCTCGCCGCCTCGGAGTACGGCAAGGGGATAAGGATACTAAACCAGGACAGGTGGGAGGCACTGTGCTCCTTCATCATAAGCCAGTGCAACAATATCCCGCGCATAAAGAAGATAGTCGAGACGATGGCATCTCTCTGGGGCGAGGTGACGGAACTTGAGAGCAAAGAATACCGCGCCTTTCCCTCTGCTGAGAGGGTGGCGGCGCTCTCCGAGCGGGACCTCGACCCGCTTCGCTCGGGATACCGCGCGCCATATATACTGAACGCCGCCCGAATGGTCTCTGAGGGCAGGCTCGACCTCGAGGCGCTGTCAAAGCTCGAATATGCCGAGGCGAAGCGCCGCCTGATGGAGCTTCCGGGCATAGGGGAGAAGGTTGCAAACTGCGTCGTCCTATTCTCGCTCAGAATGCCGTCGGCTTTCCCTGTAGACGTATGGATAAAAAAGGCGATAGCAGAGCACTATCCGAACGGGCTCGACGCCTCCGTGTTCGGCGAAAACGCCGGCCTTGCCCAGCAGTATATGTTTTACTATCAACGCGACAGAAAATAGCGGCGAATTTAGGCGGTTTTTCTCTTGACGAAAAGCCGCCTTTCTGATATCCTACGGCTAATAATTTTTATTGAGAGGAACGTGCTATGGCATTTATTTTTCAGGAGCCCTCAAGAACGTTTTCGGAGTATCTGCTGATCCCCGGTTATTCAAGCGCGGACTGCGTGCCGGATAAGGTCAGCCTCAGAACGCCCCTTGTAAAGCACAAGGTGGGCGAGCCCTCCGACATCTATATGAACATACCGATGACGAGCGCCATAATGCAGGCCGTTTCCGACGACCGTATGGCCGTAGCCCTTGCCAAGGAGGGCGGAGTGAGCTTCATCTACGGCAGCCAGACGATAGCCGACCAGGCGGCTATGGTCGCGAGAGCAAAGGCGTACAAGGCGGGCTTCGTCCCCTCCGATTCAAACGTAAAGCCCTCCGACGCGCTGAAAGACGTCCTTACCGTAACGGCCCGCACCGGACACAACACCGTTGCCGTCACCGAGGACGGAACTCCGAACGGAAAGCTTCTCGGCATTGTCACAAGCCGCGATTACCGCATATCCCGTATGACGGGCGAGGAAAAGGTCGAGACCTTTATGACCCCGCTCTCCCGCCTCGTCGTCGCCCCGAAGGAGACCACCCTCAAGGAAGCCAACGATATAATATGGGATAATAAGATAAACAACCTCCCGATTGTCGACGACGAGGGCAGGCTCATGTACTTCGTTTTCCGCAAGGACTACGACAGCCATAAGGAGAACCCTCTCGAGCTCCTCGACGCGCATAAGAAGTTCATCGTCGGCGCCGGAATAAACACGAGGGACTACGCCGAGCGCGTCCCCGCCCTTATCGAGGCTGGAGCCGACGTCCTCTGCATCGACTCCTCCGAGGGCTTCTCCGAGTGGCAGAAGCGCACGATCAAGTGGATAAGGGATAACTACGGCGATTCCGTCAAGGTCGGAGCCGGAAACGTGGTCGATTCCGAGGGCTTCCGCTTCCTCGCAGACTGCGGAGCCGACTTCGTAAAGGTCGGTATCGGCGGCGGCTCTATCTGCATCACGAGAGAGCAGAAGGGCATTGGCCGGGGACAGGCCACCGCCCTCATCGACGTTTGCGCCGAGCGCGACAGATACGCCAAGGAGACCGGGGTCTACGTCCCCGTTTGCTCCGACGGCGGAATAGTCCACGATTATCACTTCACCCTCGCGCTTGCGATGGGCGCCGACTTCCTTATGCTCGGCCGCTACTTCGCAAGGTTCGACGAGAGCCCCTCGCGCCGTGTTTCCATCGGCGGCAGCTATATGAAGGAGTACTGGGGAGAGGGCAGCGCGAGAGCCCGCAACTGGCAGAGGTACGACGTCGGCGGCAAGGCGGGTATGGCCTTTGAGGAGGGCGTTGATTCCTACGTGCCCTACGCCGGCTCCCTGCACGATAACGTAGCTCTCACTCTCTCCAAGGTGAAGCACACGATGTGCAACTGCGGCGCGATCACAATCCCCGAGCTTCAGGAGAAGGCGAAGATAACCCTCGTCTCCGCTACCAGCATTGTCGAGGGCGGAGCTCACGACGTAGTTCTCAAGGAGAATACCTTTAATCCCGCTATAAAGTAATTTACGCCCCCATAAAGGGGGCGTTTCTTTTGAAAAGCTGATGAAATATTTCGGATTTTCCGGAACAAACGGAGCCAATGCGGAGTCTAATAATGGAAATACAGCAAAATATCGGGAGGACAATATGAAAAAACTTACAGCCCTTATTCTTGCGGCGGTGCTGCTCTTCACCTGCTTTACCGGCTGCGGGAAGAAAAACGACACGAGCGCGAACGACCTGAACGCTGAGAAGGAGAGACCGGAGTTTACCTATACGTCGAATTACACTCAGCTTTCCTCCGACGACAGCAACGTGGGCTCTTTCACATACCTGAACGGCAAGGTCTATTTCCTCTCATACACCTGGGCGTACGAGGAAGTTGTGGACGAGGAGACCGGCGAATACCGGACGTTGGACAACAGCGTTTACCATATAAACAGTATGTCGGCGGACGGCTCTGACTTTAATGAGCTTTTTGAGTTTAAGCCCGATCCCGTTGAAGAGGGATGGGAAGGCAGCATGAGCGTAGATAGAATCCTTGCCGACGCTGACGGCATTTGGCTTGCCGAGCAGGGCTATATGTCAAGGCTCAGTCTGCCCGAGGGCAAGACGGCTGAGGAGCTGGGAGACCAGATTTGGGAGTATTATGAGTCCAAAAGCTGCTACTACGTCGTTAAGCTCAGCTACACAGGCGAGGTGATCGCCTCTGTCGACGCCGGGGCCGCGGCTCAGAGCGGCGAGGATGGAGAAAACGACTACTTCTATATGTCAGATATGAAGCTCGACTCGGCCGGAAATCTCTATATCTTCGGCGGGAACAAGATCCTCGTCCTCAATAAGGACGGCAGCACCCTCTGCGTTATAAAATCCGAAGACTGGTTCGATTCCGCCGTTATCCTGAAGGACGGCACGGTCGCCGTTTCCAAGAGGGAGTGGAACGAAAACGGCTCGGTTATGACGATGCTCAGGGTCGACCCGGCCGCGAAGAAGCTGGGAGAGCCCGAGACCCTTCCGCCTATTCTCTGCGACAGGCTCTTTGCCGGGGACGGGGAATACGACTTCTACTATACCTCCGGCCTCAATTATATGGGTCTTAACCTTGAAACGGGCGAATCGACGCTTCTGTTTAACTTTATAAACTGCGACGTTGACGCGGACTATATCTCGAACCTCGTTCAGGCGGAGGACGGCTCGCTCCTCGCCTTCTCATATCAGTACAGCTTCAGCGGACAGAGCATAGGAATGTACCGGATATACAAGGTGCGTACTGAGGACCTTCCGCAGAAGACCTACCTGACCTACGCCTGCATGGGCCTCGACAGCAACGTGCGCAAGGAGATAGTTAAATTCAACCGCTCAAGCGATAAATACCGCATCGAGGTCTCCGACTATTCAAGCTATGTGACCGACGATTCGGGCTCATACGAGAACGCGCTTAATATGCTGACCACCGAGCTTCTGACCGGAAAGATACCGGATATGTTCGCAAGCAGCAATATGCCGATGAGGCAGCTTGAGGCAAAGGGATACCTTGAAGACCTCTGGCCGTACATAGAAAAAAGCTACGGGCGCGACGGAGTTGTTCAGCCCCTGTTTAACGCTTTGTCCGCCGCTGACGGAAAGCTATATCAGATCACGCCGCGGTTTTCGGTGCAGACAGTCGCCGGCCCTTCGGCGGTAGTGGGCGATAAGATGGGCTGGAGCCTGCAGGAGCTTCTGGGAGCGCTTAAAAAGCTTAAGCCGGAGGCAACCATATTCGATATGGGCTATACCAGAGATCAGGCGGTCATGAATATCTGCTCCGTTATGATCGACGGCTTTATAAACTGGAACACAGGCGAGGTCACCTTCGACAGCCCTGCCTTCGTTCAGCTTCTGGAATTTGCGAATATGTTCCCCGAGAACTTCGACTGGGATACCTACTGGAAGGAGCACCAGGGCGAGGATTACAACGAGACAAACTATTTTTACGAGGGGCTTCAGCTCCTGTCTGTGATCACGGTTTCCGACTTCATCAACTGGCGCTCTACCGAGATGATGATGGGCGGCGACCTGACCTTCGTTGGTTACCCTGTAGAGAGCGGAGTCGGCAGCGCGTTCATTATACAGTCCGGCATCGCGATGAGCGCGACCTGCTCCGACAAGGATGGGGCTTGGGAGTTTATGAGCCGCTTCCTCTCCGAGGATTACCAGCTCGGCTCCTCCGATTCGGGCTCTATGAACGACGGCCTTATCGGATATTACACCTACGGCTTCCCGACGAACAAGGCCGCGTTCGACCGTCTGCTGACACAAGCGAAGACGCCCGTTTACATGACCGACGAGAAGGGCGCCTACGTCCTCGATGAAAACGGTGAGAAGATAGAGCAGGCCAAGGGCTGGGGCTACACCGTCTACGCGATCGAGGAGGACGTAGAGTACGAGGCGGCCGATGAGCCCGAAGAGGCTGAGGAATCCACAGAGGCTGAGGAGAGCGCGGTAGTTGAGGAGCCCGCTCCGGCGCCGAAGATTGCCGCGCCAAACGACGGAGCCATCTATCATTTGACTGATGAACAGGCGGCCAAGATACTCGACCTCATAGAAAGCACCACGAGGATCTACGCCTACGACAACGCAATTTATGAGATCATCGTTGACAGAGGAAGCGCGTACTTCTCCGGACAGCAGACCGCTCAGGATGCGGCGAAGGCTATCCAGTCCCGCGCCTTCCTGTACGTAAGCGAGCAGAGATAAGAAAGCGAAGATTAAAAATCCCCCGGAAGAACCGGGGGATTTTTATAGGCAAAGCACAATATATAGTTTTTACGGACAAATTATCCCAAAAGTGTTGTATTTTCCAAAAGCTTTTGATATAATAAATAATTGAGGTGATTTACGTGGAAGACAAGACGGCAAAACTTCAGGAAATGATCGATTCATCTGACAACATCGTTTTCTTCGGCGGAGCCGGAGTCTCCACGGAGAGCGGGATCCCCGACTTCAGAAGCGTGGACGGACTGTATAACCAGAAGTATAAGTATCCGCCAGAGGAGATAATATCAAGAAGCTTCTTTGACTCAAACCCGGAGGAGTTTTACCGCTTCTACAGGGACAAGCTCATAGTCCGCGGCGCAAAGCCGAACGCGGCTCACCTCTACCTTGCAAAGCTGGAGGAGCGTGGAAAGCTCAAGGCGGTCATCACCCAGAATATCGACGGGCTGCATCAGGCCGCCGGGTCAAAGAACGTGCTTGAGCTGCACGGGAGCCTTCTGAGAAACTACTGCTCAAAATGCGGTATGCGTTATTCCGCCGACTTCTGCCAGAGGGCGACCGGCGTTCCGAGGTGCGAATGCGGCGGCGTAGTGCGTCCGGACATCGTTCTGTATGAGGAAGGGCTCGACGAGAGGATCCTCAGAAAGAGCGTAAGCGCGATTGAAAACGCGGATATGCTCATCGTGGGCGGGACGAGCCTCGTGGTATACCCGGCAGCCGGCCTCATAAGATATTTCGGCGGGCGGTATCTCGTCGTCGTAAACCTGTCGCCTACGGGGCTTGACAGCTCCGCCGATCTCTTGATAAAGGGAAAAATAGGGGAGACCTTCGCAAAGCTTAAATGATCACCGAGCCCGGACCCGGGCTCAATATATCCCGGGAGGATGAATAGATGAAAAGGTGGATGGCGCTTGCCCTCAGCTTTATTATTGTAATATCGCTTTTTACCGGCTGCAAGAAGTCTGATCAGAATGAGCCGCAGGAGAGACCGGAGTTTACCTATACCTCGGTCTACTCTCAGGTGCAGACAGAGGACGAAAGCATAACGAATTTTTCTTATTCCGGCAGAAGGGTTTACTACATCTCGCATATTTCAATTTATGACGATTGGATTGACGAGGAGACCGGGGAGTACCGCTCCGAAGACAACAGCGTTTACCACATAAACAGTATGTCGATCGAGGGAACGGACTATAAGACGGTCGCTGAGTTTAAGCCGAGCCCCGTTGAGGAGGGGTGGAACGGCACAAACAGCGTTTCAAGGTTCGTCGCCGGAGCCGACGGCTTTTGGGTCGTCGAGCAGGCGTTAATCTCAAGATACAATATTCCCGAGGGACTAACCGAGGAAGACGTATCTGACAGGATGTGGGACTATTACGAGTCCAAGGAGACCTATACGCTTACAAAGCTCGAATTCGACGGAGACAGGCTTCTTACCCTGGACGTAAAAGAGCTTTTGGCTCAGAGCGGCGACTCCGGCGACGGAGAGGGCTATTTATACATAAGCGATATTAACGTTGACGCATTGGATAACCTTTACATTTTCGCCGGCGAGAAGATACTCGTCCTCTCAAAAAGCGGTGACCTTCTTTGCCTGATAAAATCCGATGGCCGGATAAACTCAACGGTGAAGACGAGGGACGGAAAAATCGCCGTAGTCAATAACAGAGAAGAAGGGCTGACCCTCTCGGTTATCGACGTCGCTGCCAAAAAAATAGCCGAGCCCGAGACTTATCCCTCGATAAGCTCCGACAGGCTTTACACCGGGAGCGGGGATTACGATTTCTTCTATTCCTCATCGCTGAACTTTATGGGCTTAAAGCTTGAGACGGGCGAATCATCTCTGCTTTTCAACTTCATAAACTGCGACGTTGACGCCGACTACATAGACAATCTTATCACCACGGACGACGGCACCGTCCTTGCCATATCCACTCAGTATGAGGATGGCGGCGAGGTCACCGGTATGTACCGGATCTACAGCGTCCGCACGGAAAACCTTCCGCAGAAGACGAATCTCACCTACGCCTGCATGGGGCTTGACGGCAACGTCCGCAAGGAGATAGTTAAGTTCAACCGCTCAAGCCAGAAATACCGCATTGAGGTCGTTGACCCTCAGCTTGAACTCAAGCAAGTTGCCGTTGAGCACGCCATCATTGTCATCCGCCAATATGTCTTCAACAGCAATCGAAGGGTCTACCAGCGGCAGGATGGTCTGGTAGAACTCAATCTGCCCGACAGCGCAACCGGTGACACCACTCGCATCGCACTGAAAGTATCGGAGATTGGCATCGGTCGCATTCATTGGCTGTCATTACTGCGCCAACGCGTAGTACGCCTGGACCGCGTGCGGATCAATGATGCCTCAGTCATGCTCAACAAGAGCAACGACAAGACACAGCTGAACCTGGATTCGCTCTACCTCACAGCGCACGATATCTGTTACAACCTGCTGGACTCAACTCTGACATACAACGATTCGGTCTATCACCTTCAGCTCTCTAATCTCGACTTCACCTCTGACGACGGTCTGTTCCGCGCCACGGTAGGCAGTCTGGCTACCGAGGACGCCGGCTGTATTGTGCTGAAAGACATAGCCGGAGGCAACACCGACAAGAAAGAGGAGCACGCCGTAAAGATGGGCAAACAGGAGGTTACG
>ONTN01000195.1 GCA_900320765.1 uncultured Eubacteriales bacterium | reverse complement strand
AGTCGTAAACCCTTGAGTTTTAAGGGCTGAGCCGCGCACCGGTTACGCTCGTTTACATAATGATGTTTACATAAAATTCCGGCATAATTCACAAAAATGAAAAACTTCGGTTAAAACTGTTGATTATTCTTCGATCTTGTACTATTATTCATTTTGCGCTCCTTTGTGAATATTTCATTCTTATCTCTAATAGTATTATCCCGGAGTGAGAGAATGGAACCGGCAAGTATTACGAGGGGCAGGGCTTTCGAGCTTATCTCTTTTTGGATCGTCAGCTCGTTTTTTATTTTGGGAGCCGCTTTCGGATATTCGTTTTCCTCCGTTTCAATCAGCGAGATATCTTTCGTTCCTGATTGTTCGTTAGCCGCGTCCCTTTTAAATGTGCTGCTGTTTCCTCTTCTTTCGCTTGTCATCGGCTATTTCGTTTTTGGATTTGTTTTTTTGCCGCTTGCTTCTTTTGCCGATGGCTTCTTGATTTCCTTTTCCTCTGGCATTTTACTGAGGGCGGGGGAGCTTCGCAGATACTTTCTTATCTGTGGGTCAAGACTTTTTTCCGCGGCTGTTTTTATTCTTTTGGCGTCTTATTCTTTCAGAAGCTCTCTTTCGCTGTATTTAGCGTCTGCGGGAAGAGGTGCTGTGATCCCGTTTTCAAGAAAAAAGCTCTTTCGCTTTTTGCTTGCGGTCGCTGCTGTCTGCGCTGCCGCTGCACTTGAATACTGGCTATCCTTGGTTATTTGATTGATTGGAGGTGAAGGACTTGGTCAAGGCTGACGTTATCGGCGCCTATGAGGCGTTTTTGAAAAATCAAAAGGGAGCCTCGGCTAACACCCTTGCCTCATATATGCGCGATATTCGGCAGTTTTCTTCGTATCTTGACGAGACGGGCATTGACATCCTTTCGGTAACGAAGGGCGATCTTGACTCATATTCCGCTCACCTTAAGGAGCTCGGAAAGTCGGCGGCGACCGTCTGCCGCACCGCCGCAACCCTACGTTCGTTTTACAGCTACGCGGCCTCCGAAACGCTTATCGGCAAGGACCCGACCGCCGGCTTTGAGGTTGAGAAGGCTGTCAAAAAGCTTCCCTCTATCCTGACGGGCAAGGAGGTCGAGCTCCTGCTTAAGCAGCCCGAGCTCAGCGATATGAAGGGCTACAGAGACAGGGCAATGCTCGAGCTCCTTTATGCGACCGGCATGAGAGTCACCGAGCTCATATCACTCAACGTGGATGACGTTCGAATCTCCGCTGGAATGATCCGCTGCGCTGCGGGAGATAAGGAGAGACTCATTCCTATGTATCCCGCTGCCGTCAAAGCCCTGACCGATTATCTTGTGCTTGTTCGCGGCAATATGGTAGCCACTTCCGATGAAAAAGCCCTTTTTGTAAACGTAAACGGGAGCAGGATCTCAAGACAGGGCTTTTGGAAGGTGCTTAAGCAATATCAGGAAAAGGCCGGCATCGAGAAGGACATAACGCCTCACACCCTTCGCCATTCGTTCGCCGCCCACCTTTTGGAGAACGGAGCCGATCTTAAGAGCATCCAGGAAATGATGGGTCACGCCGATATTTCCTCAACTCAGCTCTATACCAAGGTCGTCGCCGGACAGCTAAAGGACGTATACAATAAGGCTCACCCGAGAGCCTGAGCTTAACTTAAAGGAAATAAGAATAAATTACTACATACAGTGCAGGGCGGCGTCTCATTTTTGACGCCGCCTTGCATCGTGTAGATAAGGGGTCTTTCTTCGTGGAGAACTATCAAAGTGCAATAGATTATATTCATTCCTTCGGTCACGGACAGTTTCTAAAGCGCCCGCTTTCAAGGACACGGGAGCTATTATCGGAGCTCGGCTCGCCTGACAGAAGCCTGAAATTTATCCACGTCGCCGGTACTAACGGCAAGGGCTCCGTGTGCGCTATGCTTGAATCGATACTCAGACGTGCAGGCTTCAGAACCGGTATGTTTACCTCGCCGTTTATCACGAGGTTTAACGAGAGAATAAGGGTGAACGGAGAGAATATCCCAGATGAAGACCTTGCATCTCTCGTAGAGGAGATAAGGCCTGTCATAGACCGGCTTTGCGATAAGCCGACCG
>ONTN01000193.1 GCA_900320765.1 uncultured Eubacteriales bacterium | reverse complement strand
ACGGAACACAACCAGAAGCACCATCTCCATGGCCGTCAGCACAAAATACATCCGATACAGGATCGACGCGGTCTGCCCTGCCTTCGGGACCATCTTCTTGACACTGGGTCCCGGGCTCTCCCCTACCCTTGGCCTCGACGATCTTCTGCTTGAGCTCGTAGAGCCACTTGCGGGATTCGAGCACTCTGCCTACTATCTGGTTATGACAGGGCGTATCCGTGAGATTCCGAAGATCTCGGAAGTGGTGACGTACTATGGGATCATTACGGCTGCGATCATCATGATCACGGTCAATGTGCATGGAATGTATTCGAATATCGGCATCGCGATCAAGGATGCTGCATTCCAGGTCGGTTCGATCATCACGACGACGGGTTATTCGACCGCGGACTTCAACCTGTGGCCCGCTTTCAGTAAATGGATTCTTATCCTTCTGATGTTCTGCGGAGCCTGCGCGGGTTCCACCGGCGGCGGAATCAAAGTGTCGCGTATTCAGGTCGCCGTCAAGACCGTCATCAAGGAACTGGACAATGCGATCCATCCCAATAATGTGCGTAAGATCAAATATGACGGCAAGGTTCTGGAGCATTCGGTACTTCGCGGTATCAATGTGTTTATCGTAGCGTATTTTCTGACGATGGCGCTCAGTATCCTGCTGATCACATTTGACAATTTTGATCTGGAAACGAACTTTACCGCAGTGGTTGCGACGCTGAACAATATCGGTCCCGGTCTCAGCCTCGTAGGTCCGATAAAAAACTACGATTTGTTCTCCGATCTCTCGAAGTTCGTTTTGATGTTCGATATGCTCGCGGGAAGGCTCGAGCTCTTCCCTCTCGTCCTCCTCTTCTACCCTGAGACCTGGAAAAGTCTTTCCGGCAAGGTCAGAAAATAAAAAAATGCGGCTGCGAAGTCCAAAAACTTCGCAGCCGTTTTTTATCCGAGTTTGCTGATATCCGCTTTCTCCGCCACTACTATGAGGCGGTCCTGCGCTCTCAGCGGCTCGTTCGGGTCTATGAGCTCGGATCGGAGCTCTTCGTCCTTCCTCGCCACCACGTTGATATTTAGTCTCTCGCGGAGGTGGAGCTGCCTCAGCGTCTGCCCCACCCAATCGGGCTTCGGATGGATCTCAACGACGCACAGCTCGCTCCCAAGGTCGAAATAGTCAAGGAAATCGTCGCTCATGAGCCTTCTGACCGTTCTGAAAGCGGCGTCCTCCTCGATGTTTATAACCTCGTCGGCGCCTATTTTTTTCAAAATATCCGCCATTCGGCTGTTGCTCGCCTTCGCGATAACGAATGGAACTCCAAGCTCCTTTGCCAGCATAACGCACATTATGCTCGGCTCAAGGCTCTGGCTCATGGAGACGATCACCATATCCATATGCTCGATGCCGAGGCCCTTTATCGCCTCCGGGTCGGTCAGATCCGCCGTCATGGCGTATTCCACCTTATCGGAAAGCAGCGCCACCGACTCCTCGTTGTTGTCGGCTATGAGCACGTCGGCTCCGCTCTCGAAAAACTCCTCGGCGAGATACTTTCCAAAGGTCCCGAGTCCGAGTATTGCAACTGATTTTTTCATTCAGCTCACCCCACTATGAATTTTCCCTCGGCAGCGCTTACGCTGTTTTTCGGGCTGTGCCTCATTCTGAAGAAGAGGGCGAGGGAAATCGGCCCGATCCTGCCTAAATACATACAAATAATTATCGCGACCCTGCCGAACCGGTCGACGTGCGGCGTCAGCTCGCGGGAAAGTCCTACCGTCGCCGTCGCGCTGAAGATCTCATAGGCTCCGTCGGTTATCGAAACGTGATTCGTTGCGCAAAGAAGCACCGTGAACACGAGGGCGACGGAAAGGCTCACCGTCATGATAGCCGTAGCCTCCTGCACGAAGCTTCTGTTCACCCTTCTGTTCAGAATGACGGTCTCATTTCTGTTCAGAATAAACGATACGGCGTTTTTCAGTATAACGTAAAACGTGACGGTCTTTATACCGCCCGCCGTACCGACGGGAGAGCCGCCGATGAACATAAGCACGAGGCCAATGAACGCCGTGGATTCGGTGAGCCCCTTCTGGCTGAAAGAGGCGAAGCCCGCCGTCCTAAAGGTGACGGACTGGAAAAAGCTGTTCAGTATTTTGTCGCCGAGGC
>ONTN01000078.1 GCA_900320765.1 uncultured Eubacteriales bacterium | reverse complement strand
TGAACTAATTGTAATTTTACCAAAGGAGGATACAACTATGGCAATTCTTGTTCTCGGCGGAGCGGGCTATATCGGCTCGCATACCGTATATGAGCTGATCGGGGCGGGGCGCGACGTGGTAGTCGCCGATAACCTCGTCACCGGCTTCCGCAAGGCAGTCCACCCGCAGGCGAGGTTCTACGAGCTCGATATCCGCGACAGAAAGGCTCTTGACGCACTCTTTGAGAAAGAGAATATCGAGGGCGTTATTCACTTTGCAGCCTCCTCGCAGGTGGGCGAGTCGATGAAGGACCCGCTCAAGTATTACGATAACAACCTCTGGGGCACGAACAGTCTTTTGGAGAGCATGATAGCGCACGACGTCAAGAAGATAGTCTTCTCCTCGACGGCGGCGACCTACGGCCTGCCCGAGAAGACCCCGATACTTGAGACGGACAGGACCCAGCCGATAAACCCCTACGGCGAGACGAAGCTCGCAATGGAGAAGATGATGCGCTGGACGGATCTCGCCTGCGGCCTTAAATACGTCGCCCTGAGATACTTCAACGCCTGCGGCGCCCATCCCGACGGTGTGATAGGCGAGGCGCACGACCCGGAGACTCATCTCATTCCTATCATCCTGCAGGTGCCGAACGGACAGCGCGAGTTCATCGGCATCTTCGGCGGAGATTACAATACGAAGGACGGCACCTGCGTCCGCGACTACATACACGTTACCGATCTCGCTCAGGCGCATATCCTCGCCCTCGACTACCTGCTGGCGGGGGGAGAGTCGAATACCTTTAACCTCGGAAACGGGGTCGGCTTTACAAATAAGGAGGTCGTTGAGACCGCCCGAAGGGTCACCGGCCACCCGATACCCGAAAAGCTGCTCGACCGCCGTCCCGGCGACCCGGATATCCTTGTCGCCAGCTCTGAGAAGGCGAGAAAGGTCCTCGGCTGGAACCCGAAATACGCCGACCTCGAGACGATCATTTCAACGGCGTGGAACTGGCACAGGACGCATCCGCACGGCTACGCGGACTGAGGAGGACAAAGGATGAATGCAGTCAAGGCACTGGTGAAGTACGCGCTCGCGACGGGGCTGATCGAGGAGGGCGAGGAGATCTGGGCGGAAAACACAGTTCTGGACGTTATAAAGGCGGACAGCTTTCCCGAGCTCGAGGTATCCGAGGACGCGCCTTTGTGCGATATCCTCGCCGCCCTCACTGAGTTTGCCATACCCGGCGAGAGCGTCGTTTACCGCGACCTTTTCGATACCGAGATAATGGGCAGGCTCACCCCGAGACCCGGTCAGGTCAGGGCGAAGTTTGCGGCCCTGTACGCTTGGAGCCCGAGGGAGGCGACGGACTGGTACTACCGCTTCTCCTGCGATACGAACTATATCCGCAGGGACAGGATAGCAAAGGACGTGCAATGGAAGGCGCCGACGGAGTACGGCGACCTTGATATCACGATAAACCTCTCGAAGCCGGAGAAGGACCCGAAGGCCATAGCCGCCGCGAGGAACCTTCCCGCAGCGGCTTACCCCCGCTGCATGCTCTGCGCAGAGAACGAGGGCTACGCGGGCAGGGTGAACCACCCGGCAAGGCAGAACCACAGAACGGTGCCGATAACGATAAACGGGAGCGACTGGTTTCTGCAGTACAGCCCCTATGTATACTATAACGAGCACTGCATCTGCTTCAATAAGATACACACCCCGATGAAGATAGACAGAGCCTGCTTTATGAAGCTTCTCGACTTCGTATCCCAGTTCCCGCACTACTTTGTCGGCTCGAACGCCGACCTGCCCATCGTCGGCGGCAGCATACTCGCCCACGACCATTTCCAGGGCGGGCGCTATACCTTTGCTATGGAGAAGGCTCCTATTGAGACGAAGCTTTGCTTCCCCGGCTTTGAGGACGTGAGCGCCGGGATCGTCAAATGGCCGATGAGCGTTATCCGCATCACGTCGCCGGAGCCTGAAAGGCTCGTGGAGCTTGCGGACAGGATACTTGCCGCATGGAGAGGCTACACCGACGAGGCGGCGACTATATTCGCCGAGACGGACGGAACGCCGCATAACACGATAACCCCGATAGCGAGGCGCAGGGGCGAGGATTATGAGCTCGACCTCGTTTTGAGAAACAACCTAACGACGGAGGAGTACCCCCTCGGCCTCTACCACCCGCATCAGGAGCTCCACCACATAAAGAAGGAGAACATCGGCCTTATCGAGGTTATGGGGCTCGCCGTTCTGCCCTCGAGGCTGAAGGAGGAGCTCGCCGCCGTTGCCGGGGCTCTCGCCTCGGGCGCAGACCTTCGCGCATCCGAGCTTACGGAAAAGCACGCCGACTGGGCGGAGAGTTTTGGGGAGAAATACGATATAACCGCGGAAAACGCCCTCGATATAGTAAAAGCGGAGACGGGCAAGGTCTTTGCCCGCGTTCTGGAGCACGCAGGCGTATATAAGCGCAACGAGGCCGGAAAAGCGGCATTTTTGAGGTTTACCGAAAGCGTCAGGTGATTATTACAAAATGCTCGACCATATAGCTTCTCTCATACTGGCGCTGACCTCCGCCGCGGGGCTCTTTCTCCAGTCCGGCATACCCGCCGGAAAGCCGAGAAAGCACCTCTTCGCCTACTATACGAATCTCTCGAACCTCGCCGTTTTAGTTTACGAGCTCATTTTCTACTTCACCGGACTTGCGGGCTATTCCGGGCTCTACGCCTTTGTGAGAAGGCCCGTGACCCGGTATGTTATGATGCTCGCCATCCTGATAACGAACCTTATCTACCACTTCGTCCTCGGCCCCGCGATAGCAAAGGCGCTCGACGAGCTTGACCGCAAGGCGGGAGTGAGCAAGGAGGAGATAAGGAAAAAGCGGCTTTCAAGGCTTCTTCTCGCTCCGCTGACGGCGGCGAAAAAGGGGCTTTTCGACGATGGGCGCACATTTGCGGGAAACCTCCTCGTGCATTACTTCGTGCCCCTCTTTTCCTTCGCCCGCTGGATAGCCTTCGCGCCGAAGGATATCCCGTTTTATGCGACCTTCGTTTGGCTCGGCGTGCCGTTTGCTTATTTGATTTTCTCATTTATCAGGGCGAACACCCTCGAGCCGATAACGAGGAGCGGGAACAGGTACCCATACGATTTCCTGTCCCCGGACAAGCTTCCGAGAGCAAAATTTATTCGCAACGTCCTTATCGTGACTGCTGCATACTATGTTCTCGGCCTTGTCATCTATCTGGTATTCTAAGGAGAGCGCTTCGCAAATGAAAAAATATATCGGCAAGCCCATCGAATACGTGGCTCTTATCGTAGGCAATCTGATCTACGCGCTGGGCTTTAACCTCTTCCTCGCGCCGAACAACATAGCGGCGGGCGGCTTTGGGGGCCTCGGCCTCGTGGTTAACCATTTCGTGCCTCAGATAAGCGTCGGTACCGTGGTGCTTATTCTTTCAATACCGGTTTTTATCTGGTCGTTTGTCGTTCAGGGCGTTAAATACACCCTCTCGGCTCTCCTCTCTACCATCGCCTTTTCGCTTTTTACCGACCTTTTCACCTTTCTCCCGAACGTGACGGAGAACAAGCTCATGGCCGCCGCCTGCGGCGGCATTACATACGGCCTCGCCGCCGCCGTCCTCGTGAGGGGCAGAGTCTCCGGCTCGGGCAGCGACCTGCTCGGAAGGCTCCTCGTAACGAAGTTCCGGGTTCTAAGCCTCGGCACCTTCGTTATCATCGTGGACGTCGTCGTCATTGCCCTGTCCGTAGTCGCCTTCAAGGATCTCGAGGGCGCGATATACGCAGGCGCCTGCATCGCCCTCTGCGGCTATGTGACCGACGCTATGATAAACGGCTTCAACCGCGCCTATACCTTCGAGGTCATAACGAAGGAGGATCCGAAGGTCATTGCCGATAAGATATGGGAGAAGATAGACAGGGGCGTCACCCTCATCCCTGTAAAGGGAATGTACAAGAATGAGGACAGGAATATGCTGATGGTGGTCGTATCCCGCCGCCAGGTCTACGATATGAAGGATATAATCCGCGAGTATGCGCCGGACGCCTTCGTGACCCTTTTCGCCACGAACGAGATAATGGGCGAGGGCTTTAACGGCGTGGACGTGACCGTGCCTATTAAAAAATTGGAGGAAGAGGAGAGAAAAAAGCTCTGACTTTTCTCCATTTTGCCCTTTGAAGCGGGCGGGCTTATAGGCTATAATAAAACTACAGTGTGTTGCTTTCAGCGTAAATCCGGCTGAGAGCGGCGCACTGTTTTTTTTGCTTAAAGGAGTTTTTTGTATTATGCAGGATAACAGCTTTCTCATTTCGGAAAAAACGGGGCGGCTTATGCGGAAGTACGCCGTGCCCTGCGTGATAAGCCTCGTAACGGCGGCGCTTTATAACATTGTCGATCAGATATTTATCGCGAACGCCGACTACCTCGGCTCCTTCGGCAACGCGGCGAACACGGTGGTCTTCCCGCTCACGGTGATCGCACTCGCAGTCGCCGTGATGATAGGCGACGGCTCCTGCGCCTTCGTCTCGATCTCCCTCGGAGCGGGCAGGCGGGAGGAGGCGCACATCAGCGTCGGAAACGCCGTTATGCTCTCGGCCTCCTCGGGGCTCCTTATCGCGGCCGTCTATCTTCTCCTTGCGGACGGGATAATCACCGCCTTCGGGGCGAGGGTAAACGATGAGACCTTCCGGCTCAGCCGCGAATACTTCTTCTGGATAAGCCTCGGCATACCGTTTTATATGTTCGGCCAGGCGATGAATCCGATAATCCGCTCGGATGGCAGTCCGCGCTTTGCTATGGCGGCGACCCTCGCGGGAGCGGCGGCGAATATAGTCCTCGACCCCATCCTCTTTTTCCCGCTCAGGATGGGTATGGCGGGGGCGGCTATAGCCACCGTCGCGGGTCAGGTGCTGACGGCGGCTCTGTCAGCCGGATATTTATTCAAAATGAAGCTCGTGAAGCTAAAGAAAGAGAGCTTCAGGCTGAACTTTAAGATCGCATTCCGCTCTCTCGCCCTCGGGATAACGAGCCTGCTCAGCCAGATCTCCCTCGTCGCGGCGATGGCGGCGATAAACAATATGCTGAGGGAGTACGGAGCGCGTGACGTAATATTCTCCCGCCCCGAGTACGCCCAGATACCGATGGCTGTCGTCGGCATCGTGATGAAGTTTTTCCAGATCGTGATCTCCATATCCGTCGGCATAGCTGCGGGCTGCATTCCCATCGTGGGCTACAACGTCGGCGCGGGAAGAAGGGACAGGGTCGCAGAGCTCTTAAAAAAGCTTCTCTTCTCCGAATTTGCTGTCGGCGCAATCGCTCTCCTGATAGTAGAGCTGTTTCCGAGGGCGCTTATCGGCGCCTTCGGAGCGGCAAACGAGAGCGCGTATTATACCGATTTCGCCGTAAAGTCGTTCCGGATATACCTCTGCCTTATGCCGCTCGCCACGGTGAATAAGTCTACCTTCATTTTCCTTCAGGCCGTCGGCAAGGCGCTGCCCTCCGTCCTTCTGAGCCTCGTGCGCGAGGTGGTCTTCGGCGTGGGCTTCGCCCTTCTTCTGCCCATAGCCTTCGGACTCGACGGGGTGCTCTACTCTATGCCCGTCTCCGACCTTTTGACCTTCGTCATCGGGCTCTGCGTCATATTCTCGGTGTTCCGCGAGCTTCACGGCGGAAAATCTGAAAAAATCGCAGAAATTTAATTTTTTTATATTACGTTTTTGAGAATTTGTGGTATAATATAGATAATAAGCGATATTTTGGCTGTTTTTTGCGCAAACCCGGGGAGAGTGAATATGTTTAAGGTCGGTGATCTGGTAATTTATTCGGGAGAGGGCGTCTGCCGCATCGAGGAGGTCGGGCTTCCGAAGCTCTCAGGCGTGTCCGGTGAGAGGCTGTATTATACGCTCCAGCCGCTATACAGAACGGGCAAGATATTTTCGCCCGTGGATTCGGGCGTTTTTATGCGCCACGTCATAAGCCGCTCCGAGGCCGAGGAGCTTATCGAGCGCATACCTCATACCGAGGCTGAGGTCTGCGATAACAGGAATATCCGCTTCCTCTCCGAGCACTATCAGGAGAAGATGCAGCGGCACGACTGCACCGAGCTCGTCAAGGTGATAAAGGCCGTGTATAAGAAGCGTGAGCTCGCCATCGAAAAGGGAAAGAAGCTCGGCCAGATAGACGAGCGCTTTATGAAGCGGGCTGAGGATATGCTCTACGGTGAGCTCGCCGTAGCCCTCGAAATACCGAAGAGCGAGGTCGTAAGCTATATAAGCGCAAAGATAGAAAGCGGGCAGACAGAGCCCGCGTAATGAGGCTTTTTAGACGGGACGACCTCATCCGTCTCGGCTTCGCCGAGCCACCTTCCCCGAAGGGGAAGGCTTTTATATGAGTCCGCCGGAGGCGGACAACAATTCAGAAGGCTTCCCCTCCGGGGAAGCTGTCAGCGAAGCTGACTGATGAGGTAGTACCGACTTCCATTGGGGCTTGACATACGGGACAACCTCATCCACCGCGCAAGCGCGGTCCCCACGGGCGCGAGCATAGCTCGCTTCCCGCTTTGGCTACAAATCTGCCACTGGC
>ONTN01000192.1 GCA_900320765.1 uncultured Eubacteriales bacterium | reverse complement strand
ACCGAGACCGAAGAGGAAGAGCTCCTTCACTCCGTTTGCGTTGCCGCCCGGGGTGTTGAATACGACGATGCCCTTCTCGGCGCAGCGGGCGAGGGGGATGGTGTTTACCCCGATCCCGGCTCTCGCGATGCAGAGAAGCTCGGGGCCGAACTCATAATCGAGAATGTTGAGCGCGCGGACGAAAATGACCTCGGGAGACTCAAGCCCGTCGCCAATCTCGAATCCGTTCTCGCGGAGATAGCCGACGCAGCTCTGAGAAATGTTGTTGAGTGTTTTGACCTTGTACATAATTATCCGTTCTCTCTTTCAAATTTTTTCATAAAGTCAACGAGCTTATAAACGCCTTCAACGGGCATGGCGTTATATATAGAGGCGCGCATACCGCCCGCAAGCCTGTGACCCTTAAGATTCACGAGCCCCTCGGCAGCGGCCTCTTTTACAAATTTGGCGTCAAGCTCATCGCTTCCGGTGCGGAAGGTGACGTTCATCATGCTGCGCGACGCAGGATCGGCGACGGGCTTGAAAAGGGAAGATGAATCGAGGAAGGAGTAAAGCGTTTCCGATCTCTCGCGCCTTAATCCGTTCATTCCGTAAAGTCCGCCGTGATCCTTGACCCAGTCCAGAACGAGACCGAGCATATAAATCGTGTAGGTGGGCGGAGTATTCAGCATGGAATCGGCCGGCCTTGATGAACTTCTCATAGGACATAATAGTCGGAGTAATGGGAAGCTCCTTGCCTATAAGCGCCTTGTCTACGATTACGACGGCCATTCCCGCGGGCGCCATATTCTTCTGCACTCCGGCGTAAATAAGCCCGTATTTGGAAATATCGACGGGGCGGGAGAGTATCTCGGAGGACATATCGGCGACGAGGGGGACGGACCCGGTCTCGGGGATATAGTTCCACGCCGTGCCGTATATCGTGTTGTTTGAGCAGATGTGGAGATAGGCGGCGTCGCCTGAGAGCTGAAGCTCATCCTGCCCCGGAATACGCGTGAAGCGCTCGGCCTCGCCGGAGAAAACGGCGCGGGGAGAGCAATACTTCTTCGCTTCATTATATGCGTTGGTCGAGAAAACTCCGGTCAAAGCGTAATCCGCAGTTTTGTGCTCGCCGAGCAGGTTGAGCGGAACCGCCGCGAACTGAGCCGTTGCTCCGCCCTGCATAAAGATGACCTCGTGAGTATCGGGGACCTTCATAACGTCGCGGAGGCTCTGCTTAACGCGGGCGAAGATATCGCCGTAGACCTTGCTCCTGTGGCTCATCTCCATAACGCTCATACCGCTGTCGCCGTAAGCCGTAAGCTCAGAGGCGGCCTTTTTCAGAACGCTGAGCGGGAGCATAGAGGGCCCCGCCGAAAAATTATAAACTCTTTCCATAATTTGAACCTCATTGACTGTTTATTATATCGCCGTACAGTACCGCGCCGTCAGCGCCTGTGATTAAAACGCTGCACACGCGGTTCCTGAGAGCTTCGCCTTTGGCCGAGACGAGAAGATAGTTTTTGCTGTGCCCCTCGAAAACTCCCGGCGACTTCTCGGTCTCAAAAAGAACGGACAGGGTTTTTCCCACCTGAGAGGCGGCAAATTCGAGCTTCATTTCGGCGGCTACTGCGGAGGCCTTCCTTGCCCGCGCCTCCTTGACGGCCTTCGGCACCTGCTCCGGCATCTCGTCGGCCGGCGTTCCGGCTCGGCGGGAGTAGGGGAAAACGTGCATCTGGGAAAAGGCGCATTTTTTTATAAACTCAAGCGTTTCGGAAAACTCCTCCTCGGTCTCCGCCGGGAAGCCGGTGATGAGGTCGGAGGTTATTCCGCAGTTCGGAAAATAGCGTCTTAAAAGCTCAACGCTTTCATAAAAGCGCGCGGTATCGTATTTTCTCCTCATTCGCTTAAGCGTCTCGTCGCAGCCGGACTGGAGCGAGAGATGGAACTGACCGCAGAGCTCGGGGTAAACCGAAAGCCTTTTGCAGAAATCCTCGGTAATTATCCTCGGCTCAAGTGAGCCGAGCCTTACGCGGACGCCGGGCGCTGCCTTGATTATAGCCTCGGTTACGTCGGCAAGACCGGGCTTTCCGGGAAGATCAGTCCCGTAAGAGGCAATCTCGATACCCGTTAGAACTATCTCGCGGAATCCCTCAGCCGCAAGCTTCTTTGCCTCGGCCGCCGCTGCCTCAATAGGGAGGGAGCGCACCGCGCCGCGGGCGTAGGGTATAACGCAGTAGGAGCAAAAATTGACGCAGCCGTCTTCAATTTTTATGAGGGCGCGGGTGCGGTTTCCCGCGCTTCCGGAGGGAAGAGGCTCGAAGACGCGGCGGGAAAAGGCCCTGTCGATATTCTCGGCGCTCTTTCCGGCGAGAACGGCCTCGACGAGCTCGTGCTTCGAGCCCGAGCCGAAGACAACGTCTGCCCCGAAGGCGCGGGCGGCGTCCGGCTCCGTCTGCGGCCAGCAGCCGCATATGACCACGAGGGCGTCCGGCGACTTCGACGAGAGGTTGCGGATAGTCTGCCTCGACTTGCGCACGGCCTCGGCGGTAACGGCGCAGGTATTTACGATTATCGCGTCGCAGCCCTCGGCGCTGTCCGATATCTCGCAGCCCCTCTCGCGGAGCATAGAGGCGACGGCCTGCGATTCATATTGATTGACCTTGCACCCAAGGGTGCTTAAGTGTATCTTCATACTGCCTCTTGTTCTGAAAGCAAATTGGGTGTATAATCTACCGGAAAGCATTATAAACCACATTTTTCGATAATTCAATTCGCTAAGGTGATAAATTTGAACGTATATTTTGACAATGCAGCCACCACAATGCCGTGTCCCGAGGCCATTCGGGCGGTAAACGAGGCTCTTACA
>ONTN01000058.1 GCA_900320765.1 uncultured Eubacteriales bacterium | reverse complement strand
TCAACGATAAGGGTGAGGTTGACAAGGCGGCGACAATGAAAAACCTTGCTGATCTTGTGCTGAAGGTCGCGGAAGCACGTAACAACATCAAGGACCGAAACGACGTTCGGAAGACCATCACCTGGGCTCTTGATACCGTGATGAAAACGGGCGACGTTGACTTTATGCGTGACCTTGCGTGGGGCAGCCTCGTGGCAAGCATTCAGGACAATATCCCGATCCCCGCGTCCGAAGCGATAAAATCGCTGAGACGTGACTTTATGCTCTCGAAGGTCTCCACGGCTATGAGAAATATCGTTTCCAATACGGCATTTGACCTCATAGACGGCATATCGCGTAATATCTCGGTGCCGCTCGATATCCTCGTTTCCAAATTCACGGGCACGCGCTCGGTCGCGAAGACTGATATAATCTCAAAGGCTAAGGCAAAAGCGCAGGTCGACGCCTTCGCCAAGAGCTTCCTTGAGGTCGCGTTCAACGTGAGCGCAGAGGGCGCGGCGAGCGGTTACGGTGCGGCAGGCAACAGGACGTTTCGAATGAGTGGGGGCGTCGTTGAGCAGGTACTCTCCCGTATGGAGCAGTATCTCAACCTCGCTATGTATTCGACCGATCAGTTCCAGAAGGGCGGTATTCGTGAGAGCGTACAGAGCGGGATAGACGAGCTCTATGAAAAGGGGCTCATCAAAGACGAAAGCCTCCGGGACGCCGGAGACGTCGAAGCTCTTTACAGGACGTTCCAGCAGGATGGGGCGCTTGCAAACCTCCTCATAACGATTCGAGATGGCATAAACAAATGGAGCTCGAAGAAAATCCCCGGCTCGTTCCAGCTTGGCGATATCATTATGCCCTTCGTGCAGGTGCCCGCTAACCTCGTGAGTGCTGCCGTTGACTATACGCCGCTCGGTATCCTCAACACGGCTGCTGAGCTCTACAAAGCGTCGAGAAACGGCACCCTCACCGCAGCACACCAGGCGCGTATGGTGCAGGCGATAGGGCGCAGTCTCAACGGCTCGGCGGTTATCGCCCTCGCCGCCATTGCTAAGGCTATAGGTGCTCTGACAGTATCAGACGACGGCAGAGACCGCGACAAGGACAAGACCGCTCTCGATACTCAGGCGGGGCTCTCCGGCACTCAACTCAATCTCAGCGCTCTGATTCGTGCCTTCTCCGGCGAGGACGTGACAAGGCAGGACGGCGATCTCCTCGTGAACATCGGCTTTATGGACCCGCTGAACGCCCTCTTGACCGTCGGCTCCCTGTTCTATGACGAGGTGACGGACGAGGACGGGTATAAGCTCGGAGATCTTACAGTCAAAAGTGCCGTGGGTGTGGCCCAATCCTTGAGCGATATGCCAATGATGGGCGCAGCGAGCGAATTTTACAAGAATCTCACAAACTCTGACGAGGAAGTCGGGGGCTCAAGGTTTTGGGACGCTGTATTCAGTTACGCAGGCAATCAGGTCTCAAGCTTTATCCCGAACGCTCTCAAGGGTATAGCTCAGGGTACAGACCCGTATCAACGCGACCTCTACTCAAAGGACAGCTCTTTTGGGAGAGCTCTTGACTCGGTGCTTGCCTCTATCCCCGGACTTCGCGAGACGCTGCCGGTTAAGCAGGACAGCTTCGGCGAGGATATGGATACGGGTAACTGGTGGCTGAATTTCCTCAATAACAACATTCTGCCCGGCCGCGTAAACCAGTACAGCCCGAGGCAGGAGGGCATAAAGACCGTCCTCGACGCTGCGAGCAACGCAACGGGCGAGGTAGGCTTCTATCCCGACCGCAACGCGCCGAAAACTATAGACGGGCATAAGCTGAGCTACGAGGAAAAACGAGCGTATAAAAAGGCCTACGGCGACGCCTATAAAGAGGCTATGGGCAAGACGGGAGATAGGGGCGGGCTCTCAATCGAAGAGATTACGGATATCCTCACGAACATCGACAGCTACGCGCGCGGTATGGCGAAAGAGGCAGTATCAGATGGTTACACTTATAAACCAAGTAATAATAGCTACGTCAGAGGCTTAGAGGCGCTTGACAGCGTAGGTATTCCAATCGCGGATTATTACACCTACTACAAGGATATCAGTAATATCAAGAAGAAATATGACACCACCGACGAGCGCAAAAAGAGAGTTATCGAATACATCAACGAGCACAAAACGCTGTCAACCGAACAGAAAAATTACCTCTGGCACGAGACGGCGCACTTTGATAGCAGAAGCCCGTGGGAGAGCTGAAATTTACTGTGTAGTTTCTGTGTCGAAAAGCCTCCGAAAACGGCTTAATTCTTCCGAGATTTTCCGAGGCAAAAAACAAGATAAACCCGCGTAATTACTGGAAAATCCAGCATTTACGCGGGTTTATCTGTTGGCGGAGAAGGAGGGATTCGAACCCTCGAGGCGCTTTTGACGCCTACACGATTTCCAATCGTGCGCGCTCGACCGGGCTACGCGACTTCTCCATATGCCCCGTGAGTGTTCTCACGTATTCAATTAAAGCTTAATTATTATATAGCGATATTCCGATAAAGTCAAGAACTATTTTTTCGATTCTGCAAGCTCCTTTATTTTTTTAACTGCGTCCTCGATTAGCAGGGACGCTGTCAGGCTCGAGATCCCGGCGACGTAGGTCTCACAGCGGTTTACCGGAATCAGCACGCGCTGAGCGGCGGAACGGCCGACGGCTGAGGCCATAGCGGGTGTTACCTCGCCGAGCAGAGCGTCGGCAATTACGATGCCTATCGGACCCGTGATAACGTCGGCGCTGCGGGCTCCTACGATAACGGCGTTTTCGCCCGTGGCGGCAAGGCAGGCGCCGGCCTTCAGCATATTGCCGGTGGCTATGCTGTTCGTGCCGACGGCGGTGATTTCCGCCTCCGGGATATCCTCTGATATGCGTTTTACAAGCTGACGGCCGAGATTGCCGCCCTGCCCGTCGATTACAAGCACTTTCATTTCCGCGCCCTCCGTTTTCTTCTGCCTCAATTCTAATATCACGGGCAGGTTTTGTCAATCCTTGCCGTTTTTACTTGCTTTTTTTCCTCTTCTAAAGTATCATAATACCATCATTATTTTTCGGAGGCGCAGCTATGCTTGAGAGAGTTAAATCGGGATTTTTTGAAACCTTCGGCCGTAAGGCCGAGCACGTCTTTTCCGCTCCCGGCAGAACGGAGATCGGCGGAAACCATACGGATCACGAGCGCGGCAAAGTCATAGCCGGAGCCGTAAACCTCAGAACCGTCGCCGCCGTAGCTGAAAACGGGGAGAGGACGATTCGCATACTCTCGGAGGGCTACCCCGTCTGCGAGGTGAGCCTTGACAGGCTCACGCCCGACGAGAGCGAGTTCGGCACGACGGCATCCATCATCAGGGGCGTGGCGGCCGCTTTTTCCGACAGGGGCTGCGAGCTCAGGGGCTTTGACGCCTACGCCGCATCGAACGTACTCTCGGGAAGCGGGCTTTCAAGCTCCGCCGCCTTCGAGGTGCTTGTCGGAAGCATCATAAACGGGCTTTTCTTCGACGGGAAATGCGACCCCGTCGAGATAGCGCAGATAGGACAGTACGCTGAAAACGTCTTCTTCGGCAAGCCCTGCGGACTTATGGATCAGATGGCGTCCTCGGTGGGGAACATCGTATATATCGACTTTAACGATCCGGACGCTCCTGTGGTGAAAAAGCTCGATTTCGACCTTGCAGCCGCCGGATACAAGCTCTGCATTATCGACACGGGCGCGGATCACGCCGCGCTGACGGACGAATACGCCGCCATAACCGACGAGATGAAGGCTGTCTCCGCTGTTTTCGGCAAGGCCGTTATACGCGAGGTGGACGAGGCTGAGTTTTACGGAAGAATAGCAGAGGTGCGGAAGGCGGCGGGCGACAGAGCCGCGCTTCGCGCTATGCATATATTTGAGGAAAACAGGAGAGTGGAGCGCGAGGTCGACGCCCTCGGACGCGGAGACTTTACTGAGTTTTTGAATGTCGTAAACGAGTCCGGCAGGTCGAGCTGGCTCTATCTTCAGAACGTCGTGCCCACAGGGGCAACGGAGCATCAGGAGGTTGCCTTCGCCCTCGCCCTTGCCGCCCGCCTTCTCGGGGGCAGAGGAGCGTCCCGCGTTCACGGCGGCGGCTTTGCCGGAACGATCCAGGCCTTCGTGCCGGACGATATGCTCGACGGCTTTAAGACCGGGATGGAGCGGGTGCTCGGCGAAGGCCGCTGCCACGTCCTCTCAATAAGCCCGACGGGCGGCAATATGGACGAGTGATGCGGAATAATCGGTGGATTCGCACCTGCTCGGCCGCGCTTATCCTCGCTTTCCTTCTCAGCGCCTGCGCTGCGCCGTCAAAGACCGTGCCTGCGCCCGTTTTGGCTCCAGTATCGGAGCCCGAGACGATTTCTGTTCAAGTCACGACTGCGGAGCCTGAGCCCGTTCCGGAGACGGTGCCGCTTCCTGCACCCGAGCCCGAACCCGAGCCCGAGCCCGAATACGTAAAGCCGCAGGTGGACAGGGAGAAGATCGCCTCAACGGAGAAGAACGCGCTGCATATTTGGGGCGAGTTTTCCGATGAGCAGCTTGCCGTCCTCGATGAGATTGAGACCATCCTTAAGGGATATAAGAAGCGGATCAGCGTTATTGCCTACCCGATCGACGGGGAGAACGGCTTTTCATACAATTCAGGGGACGGGTATTTCTCCGCCTGCACGATTAAGGCGGCATACGTTTTTTCGCTTGTGCGGTACCTTGAGCGGGAAGAATACGATCTTTCAACCAAGCTCACTTATAAGGAGAAGCACTATTTCGGCGGCTCGGGAACTATCAGGTATTCCTCCTTCGGCTCACGCTACAGCGTGGATTATCTCATCACCCAGGCGCTCTCCATAAGCGACAACGTGGCCTATGTAATGCTCCTTGACTACTTCGGAAGAAGCTTTCACAACGAATATATGGACGAGCTCGGCTGCGAGAGCCTGAAAACGAACGGGATGTGGGCGCCGAAGGCGACGACGGAGGACTTCGTCGTCATCTGGAACGAGCTTTACGACTATTTCCGGGAAGGCACGGAGTATTCAGAGGTATATAGAAAAGCCTGCACGAATTCAGACTTTACCTATCTTGCCGAGGGAATGACGGATTGGGACTACTCCCACAAGTCCGGGCATAACTACGGCTCAAACCCCGCGTATAACGACGTTATCCTCGTTTGGAAGGAGAGACCGTATATCCTCGCCGTGTTCACGGCCTCAGAGGGAAATACCGCGGATCAGACTGTAGTAAGCGGCGTGGCGGAGCTCGTAAACTATTCGCTGTTTTAGAAAAGGAGATCCGATGAAAAAGGAAGAGAAGAAAAAAGCGGGAGCTGCGGGAGCCGCCGCGGCGGTAGTTGCCGCCGCGAGCGTCGCTGTTGCGGGAGCGTTCTCTTCACCGGCTGCGATACTTGACGACGAGGACAAGCCAGCAGCATACGTTGAGAGGGCGGAGGCGGAGGAAAGCAGCCCCGAGAGTTCTCTCGATGAGACTGAGGACGAAGAGGAAAAGAAAAAGCCGGGTCTGAAAGCGGCGGTAAGGAAAAAGCTTCTGTCCCTTCCACTTGCAGTCCGCGTCCTCGTGCTCGTTCCGCTCTGGGCTATAGGAACGGGAATCGTATTCCTGCTCGGAGGGATTTGGCAGGTACTTAGCCCTGCGCTCGGAAAAGCGCTGGGCGCCGTCGCCATTGCGGCTCTTGTCTACGGGATTATTGCCCTCGGAATAAAGGCAATTTTTCCGAACGTGCCGATCAAAAAGCTTTTAAACCGGAAAACAATCCCGGCTATGTGCATAGCCGGGGCAGCCGCAGCCGCGCTTGACGTGATTTTTCCGCTCTTTATCTCAGATTACTCAAATATCCGTTCGGTTGCCCAGACGGTGCTGATGACTGTTTGTGCGGGGACTGCGATCATTGCGGTTTCGCTTTTGATATCGCGAAGGAAAAAACCCGAGCCCGCACCGGAACCGGAGCCAGAGCCGGAGATCCCGGAGGAGATCATGTTTGAAGACGCTGGCGGAAGCTTTAAAATCAGAACGGGAAGATAAAAAATGCAGGCTGCCTAATTTGGCGGCCTGCGTTTTTATTACAGCGCGAAATCCTCTTCCGAGTACCCCTCGGTTTTCAGCTCGGCGGGGTGGGGAGGGTCCCGGCGCAGGGGATCGTATACAAAGGCGGGACAGCGGCCGCCGGCGGACACTATGCCCTTCCTGAGGCAGGCGACTTCCCGCTCGTTTATTTTGGAACCCTTTGCGCAGTAAGAGCAGCAGGGATCGATCTTTTTGTTGAAAAGCATAGGCTCAGCTCCTTCCGAAAAGCATTATAAACCGTATTATCAGGTTTTTCCAGCCTTTTTTGCGGAAAATCGGGATATGCCGAGGAAAAAGAGCAGAACGAACGCGGCGGAGGCGAGGGCAACGCCTGCGGCGTACGGAAAATCCAGCTCGGATAGACCGCGCACCTCCTCCGCGAGTATGGAGGCGACGGAGCCCTCAAGCGGAACGAAGCGGGAGATTACGAGCGTAATGACGGCGGAGATGATTCCGTGCATAAGCTTGCCCGTTACGTACGTCGCCGAGGATAGACCCGTATCGCTCATAAAGCTGAGCACCTGGCAGTGCACCGAGATGCCCGCCCAGCCGAGCATAAAGGCTGCCATTGCGAGCGAGGCAGCGATAGAGCCGGACGCCTCCCGAAGGCGCCAGACACCGCCGGTAAGCTCGATAATACCGGTAAGAGCGGAGAGAGCGAGTTCCTCGGAGAAGCCGAAAACACGGGCGAGAAAACCAGCTATGTGCCCCAAGGCCCCGGAGAGAAACAGAAGCCGGGTCAGAACTGTGAAGAAAATGACGAATGCGCAAATCCCGAGACAGGAGGTAAAGGCTGAAGAAACAGATGATACGAGAGCGTTTGGGATAGGCTCCCTTGCCCCCACGCTAACTGCGGCGCGGGGCGAGGGCTTATCGCCGCGCTTATAAAACCGGAAGCAGAGACCCACGATGATTGACGCGGCAAAGTGGGCGAGATAGAGTATGAGCCCTATCCGCATATCCACGAATATGCCGGCGCCCACCACACCGAGAATGAAGGCGGGCCCGGAATTGTTTGAAAAGGCGAGCATACGCTCAGCCTCGGTCTTCGTTATCCCGCCTTCGGTATAGAGGGCGATAACCGTTTTGGCGCCGACCGGGTATCCGCCGATAAAGCCGAGGATAAGAGCCGAGGCGCAGCGACCGCTGACCCCGAAGAGGGGGCGCATAAGAGGCTCTGCAAGGCGCCCGAGCTTTTCGGCGAGACCGAGGCGCACCGTGAGCTGCGATACCACGAAGAAGGGAAAAAGTGAGGGGATTATAACGTTCCAGCACAGCTCAACCCCGCTTTTCGCCGCTGCGGTCATCTCTGAGGTGAATATCACAAGACCGACCGTTATGGCGATCAGCCCGCCTATGGAGAGAACGTCGTACGCCCTGCCGCGCAATTCCGATAGCTTCACAGTTCCACCGCCCTTCGGGAAAGTATATGAGGCGGCGGGCGTAAAATATCCGCTTTCAGCATAGGATTTACCCGAGAGGTGATCCCAATGAAGAAAAACAGGTCAAAGACCGCCCTTGAGAGAACAGCAGAGATTTTCGCAGTACCGTCAGAGGCGGCGGCGGGAGTCTGCCGCGTTACGATAACGGGAAACGGACGGGCGCACGTAGAAAATCACAGAGGCCTTTTAGGCTACGGAACTGAGGAGATAAGCGTAAACGCGGGGAGGATCATACTGAGATTTCGCGGCGCGGGGCTTGAGCTTGAGGCGATGAGCGACCTCGAGCTCGTTATAAAGGGCGAGATCCTGAGCCTGGAGTATCTCGTATGAAAAAGAGA
>ONTN01000187.1 GCA_900320765.1 uncultured Eubacteriales bacterium | reverse complement strand
CCGGAAAATATATTGCTTACCTTTACTCCACCTATCTTAACCAGATAGAGGACTCCGTAAAGAATGAGTCGAGACTTACGGAAAAGAAGAAGATAGTCGTTCTCGGCGCAGGACCTATCAGGATAGGGCAGGGCGTGGAATTTGACTACTCGACCGTTCACGCCGTTCAGACAATCAGGCGCGAGGGCTACGAGGCTATTATAATAAACAATAACCCCGAGACCGTCTCCACCGACTACACGACAGCGGACAAGCTCTACTTCGAGCCGCTTACGCCCGAGGACGTTATGGCCATAATTGACTTTGAGAAGCCCGAGGGCGTTATCGCATCCCTCGGCGGACAGACCGCGATAAACCTCGCCGCTCCGCTTATGGAGAGGGGAGTCAAGATCATCGGCACCGACTGCGAGGCCATAGACAGAGCTGAGAACAGAGACGCCTTTGAAAAGATACTTATCGAGCTCAATATTCCGCAGCCAAACGGCAGAGCGGTAACGAATATAGAGGACGGCGTCGCCGCCGCAAACGAGATCGGCTATCCGGTGCTCGTCCGTCCGAGCTTCGTCCTCGGCGGAAGGGCGATGCAGATCGTATCCAATGAGGAGCAGCTTCGCAGATATCTGAAATCTGCTGTTGAGATAGACGCAGATAAGCCCGTGCTTGTCGATAAGTATATCCAGGGCAGGGAGGTCGAGGTAGACGCCGTATGTGACGGAAGAGACGTTTTCGTCCCCGGTATTATGGAGCTCGTTGAGCGCACAGGTATCCACTCCGGCGACTCTATCAGCGTATATCCTCCGTTCTCGATTTCCAACAAGGTCAAGGGGATAATCCTGCAATACGCGAAAAAGCTCGGCCTTGGAATTGGGATCGTCGGCCTGTACAATATCCAGTTCATCGTAGACCCCGACGACAAGGTCTATATAATTGAGGTAAATCCCCGCTCCTCGAGAACCGTTCCCTTCCTTTCAAAGTCGACCGGCTACTCGCTTGCCGATATAGCGACCGAGGTCATACTCGGAAAAAGCCTTAAAGAGCAGGGCATATTCGACCTCTATCCCGAGGAGAAAAAGCGCCATTACGTAAAAGTCCCCGTCTTCTCCTTTAACAAAATAAAGGGTATAGATTCCTACCTTTCGCCTGAGATGAAATCCACGGGCGAGGCTATAGGTTACGACGATAAGCTGAACCGCGCCCTTTATAAGGCTCTGCAGGCCGCCGGAATGCATCTTCAGAACTACGGCACCGTTTTCGCGACAATCGCCGATAAGGATAAGGAGGAGGCGCTTCCGCTTATCCGCCGCTTCTATAACCTCGGCTTCAACATCGAGGCTACTGAGGGAACTGCCGCCTTCCTGAAATCTCACGGGATCAGAACGCACGTTCTCCGCAAGATATACGACGGCTCAAGCGAGATCCTCGACTCTATCAGAATGGGTCATATCGCATATATCATCAACACGAGAAACATCGACTCGGCAAATCAGATGTCGGACGGTATCGAGATACGCCGCTGCGCCGCCGAAAACAACGCGACCCTCTTTACCTCGCTTGATACCGTCCGCGTCCTCCTTGACGTACTCGAGGAGACGACGCTTACGATATCCACTATTGATTCGTGAGGCTTATATGAGAGAAGAGATTTTTTGCATCGAGGCAAACGACGTGCTCACCGAGAGCGTCTACCGCCTTACTCTTTCGGGAAACACAGAGGGAATCGAGCCCGGGCAGTTTGTGAATATAGCCCTTGACGGACTGTATCTCCGCCGCCCTATCTCCGCCGCGGACGCTGAAGAGAACAGGCTCACGCTGATTTTCAAGGTCGTAGGGAAGGGCACGGAGCAGATGGCACGGCTTCTTCCCGGCGAATACCTCGATATACTGACTGGCCTCGGGAATGGATACTCGCTTGGTAATTCCGGCGACCGTCCGCTTCTTATCGGCGGCGGGGTCGGGATACCGCCCCTCTATTTCCTCGCCAGAAAGCTTCGCGAGGCCGGAAAGCAGGTCAGCGTTATCCTCGGCTTCAATAATGCAGGCGAGGTATTCTATGAGGATGAGTTTTCTCAGCTCGACTGCAACGTTAAAGTCACAACGGTCGACGGGTCTTACGGCATAAAGGGCTTCGTGACTGACGCCCTTCCGGATACTTACAGCTATTTCTATACCTGCGGGCCTGCGCCGATGCTGAAGGCTGTTTATAATAAGACAAAAACAAGCGGCGAATTCAGCTTTGAGGAGCGTATGGGCTGCGGCTTCGGAGCCTGTATGGGCTGCTCAAAGAAGACGGTTTCCGGATATAAGCGCGTTTGCAAGGACGGGCCGGTATTCCGAAAGGAGGATATACTGTGGGAAGACTGAGCGTTAATCTATGCGGGATCGAGCTCGATAAT
>ONTN01000139.1 GCA_900320765.1 uncultured Eubacteriales bacterium | reverse complement strand
GCGGCGACGCTCTCCGAGGCGTCGGCTATTATCCTTCCGACCACCGGCACGAGATTACCTATCGCCGTTCGCGTAAGCTTTACCGCGGCCGCGTCCACCCTCGAGGAGATCACCCCCGTTATCGTAAGGTATAGCGTAAACGCGGTGGATATGACTATCAGCAAAGTGTTGATCGCCCATTTCAATAGCTTTACCGCCGAGCTTATCATCCCCCCGAACGCCGCCGATGCTGCCGACGCCGCCACGAAAGCGTAGATGAGCGGGACTATCACGTTTTTAGTAAGCGAAGACATCAGCGCCATAAACAGCGAGGCGGCGGCGAGATTTGCCGCCGAGCTTGCCGCAGTTCCAGTCGCGGCGGAGGCTGTGGCAAGGGTCGGAAGCAGGGCGGCGGAGAAGGCGCAAAGGTCGTCTATCGCCCGCTCGCAGCTTCCTATCATGCTTCCCACCCCGCCCATAGCTGCGGCTGCTACCGCGAGCGTTCCCGCGAGCCTCGAGGCGTTTACTCCTCCGCCCTCGCCGGTAAATGCGGCGCAGAGAGCTGTAAGCAGAGATGCGGCGAACACGGCGGCAGCGTTTTTTAAAGCGCCTTTTACCGGGTCCTCGCCTCCGAACAGAGCATTTTTGACGATATCCCCTAAAATGGCGCCGAGGTCGAAGCTCCCGCTCTCTATCTCCGAGGCCGCCTCCTTTGCCGCCTCGGGCGCGGCCGATACCACGTCGTCAAGTCCCTCAGCCCGCACCGTCGCCGTCAGGGTCAGAAGCACGAGCGCCGCAAGCGCTATTGCCGATTTCTTCAGCTTCACAAAAGTCCCCTCACCATCTCAAGTACGCTCTTAATTAGCGGAAGCGCGGCGAATATCCCGGCCGCAGAGCCCGTAAGCTCGACCGCCGAAGCCGCAGAGCCCATACCCGCGTCCTTCATGAGGTCAGCCGTAAGCCTCGCGACGACGCTTATCCCCAGCGTTTTCAGTACGACGCCGAGAGCGGCGGTATTTATCCCCGCCGTCTCGGCGAGGTCGCCTACGGACTCTGCTAACCCGCCGAGCACGGACGCGGCGGTAAAGGCGGCGAAAAAGGCAGCCGCCGTGAGTATTGCAAGGCTCATAACGGGGCTGTCCTTTTTGAGCGTCTGGGCAATAAACGCGGCGGGTATACATATCGCCGCTGCCTTTATCACAGTCTCCATCGGGCTTTTACAGGCCGAAGAGCGATTTTATCAGGTCAAAAAGGCCGGATATCTCGCGGACTATAACCAAAAGCACTACGATGAGCCCGGCAATCGTTGTCATAAGCGCCTGCTCCTCCCGCCCGGACCTCATCAGAAGGATATTCAGCACGGCAACGAGTATGCCGACTGCGGCTATTTTAAAAATCAGGTCTACTTCCATAAGCTATCTCCGGCCTAAAGCATCAGAATAATAAATACAGCGGCGGCGGCAAGGGGAAGGATAAGCCTCAGTCTTCCCTCCTTCAGCCGCTTTTTCTCAAGAAGCCCGAGCATTGAACCGAGTCTCGCCTCAGCCCTGTCAAGCAGAGCGGCGACAGTCTCTCTGTCATATCTTCCGAGCCCGGCTCCCACCTCGTCTACCGCTTCCCTTTCCTCTTTCGAGAGGGCGTCGAGCTCCTCAGCCGCCTCCGTCCATATCTCCGCGAAGGTCTTATCTCCGAGCCTGTCCATTCCGGAAAGCACACGGGAATAAAACTCCCGCGTCTTTCCTCCTGATCTCGCTTTCGCAGCCTCAAGCGCCTCCTCCGTCGTTACAAGTCCCGACGATATCTCCGATCTCAGGAGCGTAAAAGAGGCGTTGAGAGAGCGAAGCGTATTCTCCCTCAGCTTCTCCCGCCTCTGGCTTTCAAGCCCGGTAAGAAGTGCTGCCGACAGGAGAAGAAGCGCGCCCACAGTCTTCAATACATCGCCTCCCGCGCGTAGCTTCTGCGCCCGCCGAGCTTTCTTATGACTATAAGCTCCTCGAAAACTCCTGACGCCAGAAGCGAGCGGTATGTCGGTCTTTCCGCAAGCTCCGAGCGCGAGGCGGCGTGCGCCGTCGCAATGAGCTTGACCCCGCAGTGCGCCGCCCGCGTTATCGCCTCCGCGTCCTCCTCCGCCGTTATCTCGTCAAGGGCTATGACTCCCGGATTCATTGAGCGGAGCAGCATATTGACCGCCCTTGCCTTCGGACAGCCGTCCAGCGTATCGGTCCTGCGGCCCACGTCCATTGTCGGCTCACCGTCAAAGAAGGCCGCTATCTCGCTTCTCTCGTCGCAGAGGCCGACCCTCGGCCCGCCCTCCGCGTCCGATATGTACCGCACGACGTCGCGCAGGAGCGTGGTTTTTCCGCCGCCCGGCGGCGAGATGATGAGCGTTGATTTAACCGCTCCCCCGGAGTAGATAGAGCCTATTATCGGGACGCAGGCGCCCCTATGCTCCCTTGATATCCTTATCGCTGCTGAGGATATGGAGGTAAAACCGCCCGGCTCCCCTTCCGACAGTCCGACTGCCCCGCAAAGCCCCACTCGAAAGCCGCCCTTCGCGGTGATGAACCCCTCTGCAAGTCTCGACGATGCGGAGTGTACCGAGGCGCCCGTCGCGGCCTCGAGCACGAAGCCCAGTTCCCTTTTCGTGACCGGATCTCCGCCCATGCTTCTCTCTCCCTCCGGCATAACGAAGCTCGCCGGATAGCCGAGGCGAAGTCTGAACTCCTCGCACGCGGCCCGCTCCTCTCTCTTGATCTCTCTCGCCCTCTCCCTGAGATTATGCGGCAAAAGAAGCGCCGCCCTGTCAAATCTCTCTACCGCTCCAACGCGCTCCATGGCTCGTCCTCCCTTTCCGTACTATTGTATTTGCGGACGGGCAGATATAGTACAAAAAAGCGCCCCGCTTATGCGGGACGCTGGACTATGTTTGACTTATAATAAAAGCTCGGTCTGTTTGCGTTTTAGGTAAAAGCGGTCGGCGATCATTGCGATGAACTCGGAATTTGTCGGCTTGCCCTTGAGCCCGGACACCGTATAGCCGAAGTACTTTTGAAGCACCTCGACGTCGCCTCTGTCCCAGGCGACCTCGATCGCGTGGCGGATAGCCCTCTCGACCCTCGACGGGGTGGTGCCGAATTTCGCGGCAACCTCGGGATATAGCACCTTCGTCACCGCGCTGAGAACGTCCATATCGTTTATGGCGTAAACTATCGCCTCGCGGAGATACTGATAGCCCTTGATGTGGGCGGGTATACCGATCTCGTGGATTATCTCGGTAACCCCGGTCTCAAGGTCCACTCTCTCCTTGTTCGCGAGCCGCTTTTCGGCTCTGCCCTCCTCCGATCTTCCGGTGATCTGCCTTATTCTCCTCGTAATAAGCTCGGCCGAGCATGGCTTTGAGAGATAATAGGCCGCTCCGAGCGAGGCCGCGGCGGAGACCGTGCGCTCCCCTACGAGGCCTGATACGACTATCACCTCCGGTTTCGTTTCCTCCGGCAAAGCGGAGATGAGCTCCATAAGCTCCAGGCCGTCCATATCCTTTAAAACGAGATCGATAACCGCAACCCTCGGTTTCTCCGCCTTGATAAGCTCAAGCGCCTTCATCCCGCTGCCGGTTTTACCCGCTACGGTTATATCGGCCTCTGAGTTCAGCGTCTCGCATAGCAGCTCTCTGAAATCATCGCCCGCGTCGGCGACGATCACCTTGATTTTATCGTCCATCAAACAAACCTCCATCGTAATAATCACTCCACAACCTCTAACTGAGTATAATGTAACACATTGAGACAGTATTTGCAAGACAAAATTGGAAAATTTTGAAAATTATTTCCTGTAATTGGCCCAGTGCAAAATCTGCCGCTGTTTTATGGTCATTTTTATGAGAGAGAGCAAATTTTTGCGGAATAATATATAAAAAATGTTCCGAACG
>ONTN01000057.1 GCA_900320765.1 uncultured Eubacteriales bacterium | reverse complement strand
ACGGCGGCATCCTTTATCTCTCCGGCTTTTTCTCCGAGATCCTTCACTTTCTTCTCCTCCTCATCGCAAGCGCACTTGCAGCATTCTTCCTTCTCCTCGCACTCAGCCTCAGTCTCAGGCTCGTCGAACACTATCTCGACCTCGACGTCCTCTTCTTCCTTGGCCGCCTTGAGAGTCTCAAGCTCGGCCGTCTTCGCCTCGATGTCGGCGACGGCAGTTTTGAGCTTCATAACGGTTTCGGTGAAGTCGGTATCGTAATCCTCGCCGTACTTCTCAAAATACTTCTTGCCAAGCTCCTCATAAATCTTGCCAAGGCCGGCCTTTCCGGCGGCTATCTCGGCGGTGAGCTTCGTTTTCTTCGCAAGATTGGTGCTGCGCGCGCCGATATCGCGGGCAACTACCGCGCCCTTATCGGCAAGAGTGCCGACAGTCTCCAAAAACTTCTCCATCAGTTCGTTAAGATCGATTGCCATTTTATTATACCTCCATTGTATTATTTATTCCGCATCGCCGGGTTCTTCCGGCTTTTGTTCCTTGCCGGATTCCTCCGGCGCTTTATTACAAAGCATATCCTTGGGATCGTGCTTTCTTACGGTTCTGTTGATTACCAAAAGAACGACGGCGACAAGGCAGGTTACGGCGGCCAAAAGCTGGCTGACCCTTATCCCGGTGTCCGGGATATAGAGGCTGTCAGTCCTCAGCCCCTCTATTACCGCCCTCCCGAGCCCGTACCACGCAAGGTACATCAAAAGCACCTCGCCGTCGTATTTCCGCTTCTTTGAAAGGAAGTGCAGAAGAATGAAGCCCGCAAAATTCCACAGGGACTCATACAGGAACGTGGGATGAACGTAGGTCGTCACTCCCCCGTATGTAAGGCCCATACGCCAGGGCAGGCTCGTCTCGTAGCCGTAAGCCTCCCTGTTCATAAAGTTGCCCCAGCGGCCGATAAACTGACCGATCAGAAAGCCGATCGAGACTAAATCGAGAAGCGCGAGGGGCTTGAACTTTTTTATCCTTGAATAGACGATAACCGTTAAAAACGCGCCTATCACTCCGCCGTATATGGCGATGCCGCCGTTCCAAATGGCGATATAGTCAATAAAGCTCGCGTCCTTGAAAAGCTCCGGATAGAAAATGATATAATAGAGCCTCGCGAAGATGAGCGATACCGGAAGCCCGATGATCACCGCGTCGTAGATATTATCCTCCTTAAGGCCGAACTCTTTTGATCTCTTCGCGCAGTACAGAACGGCGAGGAAGAAGCCGACCGCGATTATGACCCCGTACCAATGTACGGTAAGCGGGCCGACCTTGAACGACGACGCCGGGTTTATTGAGAAATCCCCGAACATCGGGAACGATATTGTACCGTCAGCCATAGGGACCTCACTCCTTTCTTTGGACCACCGAGATGGAAAGCTTATCCGCGGTGAGCCATGTTTTCAGAAAATCTCTTACCTCGTCCGCCGTCACGTCTCTCAGCATAGGAGCTGTTTCAAAATAATCGTAGCCGCCGGCGGCGCCGAGCGCCAGATTATACGCGATGTTATCGAAGGAATTCAGGGCTCTGAGCTCGTCGCCCATAGCCGCCTTTTTCCTGCGGGCGAAGTATTTATCGTCAATCCCGCTGTCAGATAGCCTTGCGGCCTCCTTCAGCACTCTCTCCGCAACCTCGTCCGGCCTTGCGGTCTCGCCTCCGAAGGAGAGGAAGGATATCCCGTTCGACCTCTCAAAGTCATAGGAAAAGGTCTCGTTTATAAGCCCCTCGGAGTAGAGCTCCGAATAGAGCGGAGAAGCCTCGGAAAGGAGGGTGTTCAGGCTCAGAGCCGCGACAAGCTCCGCTCTTACCCCGTCGGCTCCGCTCTGAGGCGCGTCCGTCTTTGCACCGGCGAGGAAGATGGTCTCTGAAACCTCCATTTTCGCGGTCACCCGCTTTTTCGCGGGCTCGAGCCTCTCTTTGACTCTCTCTCTCTCCGGCGCGGATTTATAGCCCCGCGGGAAAAGCCTCTCGGCCTCTTTCCGAACGCTGATCGGATCGAGATCGCCGACGGTCACGAGGGTCATATTCTCCGGAACATAAAAAGCGGAGTGGCAGGCTCTCAGAAGCTCGTCCGTTATCCCCGAAATACTCTCTACCGTTCCGACGACGGGCTCCCTTATCGGATGCTTTTTGAAAAGCCCCCTCAAAAGCCCGTAGTAAACGGCGTGGTCGGGGTCGTCCTCGCCCATTTTTATCTCCTGGGCGATAATGCCCTTCTCCCGCTCTACGCTCTCCTTTGTAAACGCCGGATTCGTTACGAAGCCGACGAGGGTCTCAAGGTTCTCATAAAAGCCGGTTACGCAGTCGAAGTGATACGCCGTCATATCCGAGGAGGTGAACGCGTTCACATTCGCCCCTCTTTTCGTCATCACCGTCATCGCGTCAACGCCGCCCTCAAGCTCGAACGCCTTGTGCTCGAGGAAGTGGGCTACTCCGGCGGGCGTATTCGTCCACTCCCCGCCTTGCTTAAAGCTTCTGTCCGCCCCACCGTAATGCACGGCGAGAAAGGCGAGGCTGCGGTTATGATCCTTCTTCGGAACGACGATGAGGCGGAGCCCGTTATCGAGCCTTTCTCGCCAGCATTGCTCGCCGATCCTTCCGTATTCGTATTTATTGAACATCGTCGCCGCCCCCGTTTCTTAGGGTAAAAACGCTGTCGAGCGTAAGGCCGCGGAATACCTCCATAACGTCCTCGCGGCTTACCTCCTCCGAGAGGGCCGCGATATCCTCCGGCCCAAGCTCAAGCCCGCTCAGTTCCAGATCAAGGTACGCAGCCTCGATAGCCGGCTGAGAATCGCAGGCCGAGAGGTATGCGGTAACGATGCACTTTTTCGCCGTTTCAAGCTCCCAATCCTCAAAGTCCCCGGCCTTGAGCGCGGCTATCTGAGCTTCGATCTCGGCGCGGGCTTCTCCGAGCTTATCGGCGTCTACCCCGGAGGATATAAGGAGAACGCCCTTGTGGCTGTCAAGCCCGCTCGAAACGTAGTAGCAGAGGCCGAGCCTCTCGCGGACGTTCATAAAAAGCTTGGAGGTCGGCGCCCCGCCGAGCATGGCGTTTGCCACGGAAAGGGCGGCTCTGTTCGGCCGCCTCATAGCGTCGCCCACGCGGTAGCCCATACTGAGCCTTGCCTGAGTAAGGTCCATCGTCTCGGCAAACTCGCGAACGGGACCCTTCGGAGCGTACCTTATCTCAGTAGTCGGAATAGGCATAAGCTCCCTTCTCGGGAGACCCGACAGAGCCTCTCTCACGGCTCTCGCGACCCTTTCGGGATCTGCCGAGCCGCAGTAGAACACCTCGACCGGAACGCAGCCTAAAAGGCTGCGGTAGTGATTTGTCAGCGTAGCGACCGTTATCTTCTCCGCCTCGCGCAGCCTTCCGAGCTTCGGAACGGAGTATCTCTCCCTGTCGCACATATTCTCAAGGAGCCTCTGTGAAGCGTAGCTCCGCTTGTCGTTGAGCTCGGATTTTATATCGGCGATAAGATTATCTCTCTCCGTCTCCACGTAGTCGCGGCGGAGCCTGCCGCCCGAGATTGCCGGCATAAGCAGCATTTCGCCCAGAAGCTCGGTCACTCCCTCGATGATGCCCGCTCCCCTGCCGACGAAGGCCCCGTCGATAAAGTCGGCGTAAAAGCCGACGCATTGGACCTCGCCCCGTTTTCTCAGCACGGGCTCAAGCCTCGCCCCGTAAAGCTCGTCGAGATAAGCCTCTATGCTGACCATATCGGGATGTGAGGCGGTGCCCCTGCGGAGAACGAAGGGCAGCACGGCGTTCAGCGCCGCGGTCTTCTTATCGAGCGGGCAGATAAGGCTGAGCGATATCGCCCCGGTTTTGAATTTTCGGGTGCTTACGCATTTGAGCCGGACTCCTCTCATTATATCAAACGTCGTTGTTATCAGGGCACTTCACCTCCGTTTCCTTATATTATACTACGAAAGGGACAAATTGGAAATTAAATTATTGTTAAATTTTATGATCCGGTAGCCGTCGGGGCTGTATTCCGAGCCGTTCACCCTTATTTCTCGCCCGCTTATCTCTATTTCAAGGTCGAAAAGCTTTACCGAGACGGGGCCGAAGGAATCAGGCACATGCGGCTCGATATAGAGCCTGCCGTCCCTCAGCTTAAGGCCGAGGAGGTGCTCGGCTACCGCCCTGTGATACCAGCCTGCGGCTCCGGTGTACCAGCTCCAGCCGCCGCGTCCCACGTTCGCCTCGTTTGAATAAACGTCTCCGGCTAAAACATAGGGCTCCAGGCAGTATTCCTCCGTCTCCCTCATTGATGGCAGGAGAGCGCAAAGAAGCTCGCAGCCCTTTTCCTCCATACCTGATTCTAATAGGGCGATTGCAAGCCATACGGCGGCGTGGGTATACTGACCGCCGTTCTCACGAAAACCGGGAGCGTAGCTCTTTATATAGCCCGGCTCGGCCTGCCCGTCGTGGAACGGCGGGGTAAAGAGCTTCACAATGCGGGTCTTCTCATCGTAAAGGAGCTCAAGCGCGGTCTTCAGAGCCTTCTCGCATTTTGCCCCGTCCGCTCCCGCGAACACGGCGAAGCTCTGAGCAATAGAATCTATCTCGCACTCCTCCGCGCCTGCGGCCCCGAGGGCTTCCCCGCTCGCGTAGTAGCCTCTCAAAAACCTTCCGTCCTCAAACGTGGACTCCCCAGCGGCAAGCAGCTTCTCCGCCGCTCTTCCGTACCTTCCGGCTCCCTCTCTGTCTCCGAGCCGATGGAGAAGGCGCGAAAGTCCCCTGAGGGATACAGAGGCGAAGAACGCGAGCCATACGCTCTCGCCGCCGACCTCGTTCATACCGTCGTTCCAGTCTCCGCCCAGCATTCGCGGAAGGCCGTGAGGCCCGATTCCCCTAGATATAAAGAGGTCTGCCGCCCTTTTAGCGTGCTCGATAAGGGTACCCTCGCCCGATTTTTCCGGCGTTTCGTACCTGTCTCTCTCATTATCCGCGAGCGGAAGGGACGAAAGATAGGGTGCGATATGCCTGCATATCGCGAGCTCGCCCGTTTTCAGCGCGTACTCGGAAAGAGCCCACGGCAGCCAAAGAAGATCGTCGGAGCAGCGCGTGCGGACTCCTTTGTCGCTCTCGCCCGCAGGCGACGGGTGCCACCAATGCATAACGTCACCCTCCAAATACTGATGCGCCGCCGCAAGCTTAATCACGTTTGCCGCCGTCTCCGGCTCAGTCAGAAGAAGGTTTACCGCGTCCTGGAGCTGGTCGCGAAAGCCGTACGCCCCTCCGAGCTGGCTTGCCCCCGTCCTGCCCATAAGCCTTGACGAGAGGGTCTGGTACCTTGCCCACGAGGAGGCGTAGGTCTCAAGCCTTCCGTCCTCTGTTTTAAAGCTGAAAAGCCCGAGTCTCTCACTCCACCTGTTTTTGACGGCGTCAAGTGCATTAAGCGCCGTTTTCTTATCCGTCAGGGCGCGAAGATCACCGGAGCCGCCCGAGCCCACGGCGATAACGATACCGTCTCCGGCCTCATATTCGGCGGCAGCGCAGGCGTCCTCGCCGAAGCCCATCGAGCCGTCAAGTCTTCCCGAAGCAAGGCTCGCAAGGCTCGTGGTATAGGCCGCGGGCTCACGCGAGGCGGAAAGTATAAAGCTCAGCGAGGGCCCCGCTGCTATCATTCCGTTCTCGTACTCCGTCCTCGTGTTTTTCGGCGGTCTCGCTCCGCTTCCGAGGCTGAGGCGGGATGAGTATCTGATCCTGTCGCCGTCCGAGGCTCCGCGAAGCTCGATTATCATAACCCGGCAAAGGCTTCCCTCCGGCACGAAGGCCGTCACCCTCGTCTTTACCCCGTCGATGTCCCTCTCCCACGAGGTCCAGCCGAAGCCGTGCCTTACGAGTGTGGACCACTCACGTCCGTCGGCAAAGAGGGATATCTCCTCGCCGCCGCGCAGAAGGCTGAGCCGCTCCGGCCCCTGCGACGAAAGCCCGTCGGATACCCACGGGGTAAGCTGGCGCTCTCTCGCGTTTAACGCCCACATATGGCCCGCGCCGCACTCCGAGGCAAGGTATCCGAAGCTCCCGTTCGTCAGCACGTTTACCCAGTTTAAGGGCGGGAGCTTTGACCGCATCGCCATCTCGAAAACGCCGTCTCCGCTGAGCTTGCAGGCAAGCGTTCCGTCGGATGCGAAAACTGGCTCCTTTTCCGTCCTCAAGCACATTGGATGACTCTTTTCACGCCGCCACCCCCCGTAGACAACGTCGGCAAGCTCAAGTACCGCCTCCCTGCCCGCCGCCTCGTCTATGAGGCGCACCTTTCCGTCGCCCTCTCTCCCTAGCCTTTTGAGCTCGGCCATAGCCGCCCTTCTCTGTCTTCCGAGGTAGTCTCCGGAGTCGGTCAGAAGAAGCGCCAGATCTGAATCAAGTCCGTTTTCCGAGATAAAGGCGTGGAGCCTTATGAGCCTCTGCGCCTCCTCAGGTTTCGTTACAAGGGCGGCTATGATCGGCCTGTCTCCCGATATTCCGAAGCGCCAGAGGTCAGGCTGCGTATGCGCCGTCTTCTTCGGCTGTCGGGCCGCAGGGAACATAAGCGGAGTAATAAGCCCCATAGCCTCGCGCACCTCTCCTGCCTCGAGCCCGAGCATAAGGGCAGAGGCGTCAAGCCGGGCTATTGCCCCGCAGCCGCGGCTTTTCAGTATCGCTTTTCCCGCTCGGATAGCCTCGCTCTCGCTCTCTCCGGCGGCGATAGCTATCGTGAGCTCGGCTTCGCCGTTTTCAAGCCTTAGCCTTATCTCCGCGCCTGCGCAGTTTTCCGGAGAGGCCGATCTGAAATCGAATCGCTCAGGCGGCAGGCCTCTTTTCATATGCGTAAAATACCGCGTCTCTCCGTCCGCTGAAAGCGAGAGCCACGCCTCCTTCAAATCGCCGCGCTTCCTCCTTCTTATAAGAAGCGCTCCCTCCTCAAGCCTTGCCTCCATGCAGAGCTTCCAGAATGCGGGATGGGTGTCGAAGTCCCTTTTCGGAAGAAGGCAGGGCTCGAGCCAGGCGATTATCCTTATCTCGCGAGGTTTCCTGTCTTGCGAGCTTATTCTTATTTTCCGGCACTCTCCCGTTTCTCCGTCAGGAACAAAAATCTCCATGTCAGTCTTTATATCTCCGAAATCCGCTCTCAGCCCGGCTGAGCCTGAGGAGAAGGCTGCGGAATACTTCGCTCCCCGAGCGTATTCCGGCGCGGGCGTTAGCGGCAGAAGCTCTGTCTCCGTCCTGAGATACAGTCTTAGCCCGCCTCTGCCATCGGGCTCGGGCTCCCAGCGGGAGACGTCGAGCTCGCGGTATTTTGAAAGGCATTTCCCCGTCTCCGATACAAGAGCCGTATATCTGCCGTTTGAGAGAGGGAGAACGCGCGGCGCTATAGGGTCCGGCTCGGTGATGCTCTCTGAATACGCTCCCGTCTCTGCTCTCGGCGGCTTTTTCGGCGTTTTTATTTTTTCCCGGCTCAGGGTAAGAGCGCCGACCGGAAGTCTCTCCTCTATGAGCTCGGAATACGCTCTCATTCTGGGATCGCGCATAAAGCGGGCTCTCATTCTGCCGCCGGTCAGGGCGTTTCCTATCGCCGTCATGCTCATTCCGAGGTGATGCGCCATATACGAGCGGACTATCTCCGTTTTTCCGCTGGAAAAGTCCGCAGCCTCGTAAAAGCCGAACCTTCCTACCGTGCCGAGGCTCTCGAGCCTTTTCAGATTTTTAACCGCCCTCCTGCCGTCTAATTCGAGGGCGAGAAAGCTTGAATATGGCGAGATAACCTTCTCGTTCTCGACCTCTCTGTTAAGCGCGAGGGCGGATACGCCGTGCGCCTTATACCGGTAGACGAGGCCGTGCGAAAAGGCGTAATATGCCGATTCCGAGGCGCCCCAGGGTA
>ONTN01000186.1 GCA_900320765.1 uncultured Eubacteriales bacterium | reverse complement strand
CGATCACCGAAACGGCAAAGATGATTATGAAAAACGCGAAATAGACGAGAATAGAGCGCATCGAGCTCTCGTCAAGGGCTTTCCCGTCAAGCCGCGCCTTGCGCACGCTTTTCGGATGGACGTACATATGCAGCTCGTTGAGCCCCGCTTTCAGTACGGCGACGATTCTCGAAACCTTTATGCCGCCGCCGGTGGATCCGGCGCAGGCACCGATGAACATCAGCACCACGAGCATCGTTTTGGACAGGGAAGGCCAAACGTCGAAGTTGACGGTCGAAAAGCCGGTCGTCGTGATTATCGAGCCGACCTGGAAGGCGGCGTCCCTCAAATTCGTGCCGAACGACGCCGAGATCTTGCGAAGATCCAGTACGATAATGGCGATCGCGACTAAGATTATCCCGAGGTACCAGCGCACCTCATCCATACCGAAGGCCTGCTTGAACTTCTTGAGGAGAAGAAGGTAGTACGCGTTGAAGTTTACGCCGAAGAGGATCATAAAAATCGTTACGACCCATTGGAGAAACGGGGCGTAATCAGCCATGCTCGAGGCCTTGACACCAAAGCCGCCGGTTCCCGCCGTGCCGAAGGCGGTGCATACGGAGTCGAAAAAGGGCATACCGCCGAGAACGAGGATAAGTATCATCGTTACCGTCAGCGCGGTGTAGATCATATAAAGGATCATCGCCGTGTGCCTTGCCTTCGGCACAAGCTTTCCTACGGAGGGGCCGGGGCTTTCCGCCCGCATCAGGTTCATCTGACTTCCGCCGGTCATCGATATGATCGCCAGAAGAAAAACGAGGATTCCCATTCCGCCGATCCAGTGGGTGAAGCTTCGCCAAAACAGCATGCAGTGGGAGAGAGCCTCAACGTCGTCCAAAACGCTTGCTCCCGTCGTCGTGAAGCCCGAAACGGTCTCAAACAGAGCGTTGACGAAATTCGGTATCGCCCCGGAGAGGAAAAAGGGGAGAGCTCCGATAAGGCTCATTATTATCCAGCTTAGCCCTGTCGCGACGCAGCCCTCTTTAAGGTAAAAAACCGTATCCTCCGGCTTGAGTGAGCGGAGCGCGAGACCGATAAGACCTGCGCCGAGCAGCACAACGAGGAACCAGATGCATTCGGGCTCCCGGTAAATAAGGCCGACGATGAATGGCAGGACCATGAGCGCGGCCACTATCGTCATAACGTGGCCGAGAATGTATACGATCATTCGTCTGTTCACGGCGTCACCCCAATATATCCCTTATATCGTGAAGCCCTGTGTTTGTCGTTACCACGACGACAGTATCGCCGGCGCGGATGCAGTCGCTGCCGCCGGGGACGACTACCTTGCCGAGGTGGTTTATCGAGGCGATTATGAGATTGTCCTTTGTCTTGAGATCCTTGAGCGGGATATCGGTTACCCCGTCGACCTCACCGACCTTGAATTCAATGGCCTCAGCCCTCGAATCAAAGAGGTGATAGAGAGTCTCAATACCGCTGCCCTTCGAGGCCTTCTTCGCCCTGACGTAGGCTATGATGGCCTCCGAGGTTATGTACTTCGGATAGACGACGCTCCCGAGGTCGAGACCCTGGATCACGTTTCTGAAGTTTATTCTGTTGATCTTGGTTATTGCCTTCGCGCCGGAAACCTCTCGCGCGTAGAGGGTGAGGAGTATATTTTCCTCGTCCATCCCGGTGAGCGGCACAAAGGCGTCCGCAGTGCGGATGCCCTCCTCCTGGAGAAGGTCCTCGTCGCTCCCGTTGCCGTTTATTATGATGGCTTCGGGTATTAGGCTTTCAAGCTCCTCGCAGCGGGCTCGGTTGGACTCGATGATCTTTACGGTTTTTCCCATCGATAGAAGCTGGCGGGCGAGGTAATAGGCCGCCTTTCCGCCGCCGATTATCATGACCCTGCCTATCTTGCCGGAGCGCAGCCCGATGTTCTCGAAGAACGCGGCGGCGGCGCGGGCGGAGGCGACGAAGGTCACCGTATCGCCTGCGCGGAGAGTAAAGCTTCCGTCGGGGATATACACCTCGCCGTCGCGCTCTATCGCGCAGAAGCGGATGTTTTTCACGAGGGCGCCTAGGTCCATAAGTTTTTTTTCGCAGAGTTCGTTATCCTCGGGAAGCCTGAAGCGCACGAGCTCGGCCTGCCCCTTTGCGAATGGGCTGACGGCGAGCGCTCTCGGCAGGTATAAGATGCGGGCGATCTCGCTCGCCGCCTCAAGCTCCGGGTTTATTATCATCGTAAGCCCGAGCTGCTCGCGCAGATATGGTATTTCCTCGGCGTAGTCCGGGTTTCTCACTCTCGCGATGGCGTCGCAGTGACCGACACGCTTCGCCACCGTGCAGCAGAGAAGATTGAGCTCGTCCGACCCGGTCACGGCTATGATGAGATCGGCGAACTCGATGCCCGCCTCCATCTGAACGGAATAGCTCGCCCCGTTGCCGACTATGCCCATAACGTCGTAGCTGTTCGT
>ONTN01000184.1 GCA_900320765.1 uncultured Eubacteriales bacterium | reverse complement strand
GTAAGAGAAAGCTTTAAAAGAATAGACGAGATTTCGCTTCAAAATACCGCCAAAATCCTCGACGCTTTCGCTGAACACAGAGTTTCTGCAAATATGTTCGCGGGTACTACCGGATACGGATATGACGACCTCGGGAGAGAGACGCTTGAGAAGGTCTTCGCTTCAGTTTTCAAGGCTGAAGCCGCACTTGTCCGCCCGAATTTTGTAAACGGAACGCACGCGATAACGGCAGCTCTGTTTTCGGCGGTACGACCGGGAGATATCCTTCTATCGGCGACTGGTATGCCGTACGACACTCTTCAGACCGCGATCGGTATTTCCGGGGATTACCCGGGAACGCTTAAATACTACGGCGTTGGCTTTGAGATGGCGGAGCTCGATAAGACCGGGCGCCCGGATATGGAAGCCATCCGTTTTGCCGCCTCTAATCCGCGGGTCGCCGCTGTTACCGTTCAGCGCTCAAGGGGTTATGCCTCAAGGCCGACGCTGTCCGCCGAGAAGATAGGCGAGATCGCGGACTTAGTTCACAGCGTAAACCCGCGCGCCGCCGTGATAGTAGATAACTGCTACGGAGAGTTTACAGAGCTTTGCGAGCCGATCGAGCTCGGAGCTGACCTTGCCGCGGGCTCGCTTATTAAGAATCCGGGAGGCGGACTTGCCCCGACCGGAGGCTACGTAGTAGGAAGAAGGGACCTCGTCGACGCTGCCGCGATGCGGCTCACTGTTCCCGGTATAGGCGGAGAGTGCGGCTCATACGAGCCCGGCTACAGGCTTTTCTTCCATGGGCTTTTAAACGCTCCTCACGCCACGGCTCAGGCTCTTAAGACGGCTGTATTCTGCGCGAGGATGCTCGAGCTCATCGGGTTTAAGCCAAGTCCGGCGTCAAATGAAACGAGATACGATATTATTCAGTCCGTCGATCTCGGAAGCGCGGAGCTTCTTCAAAAATTCTGCAAGGGGATACAGTCGGGCTCGCCTATCGACTCATACGTAACGCCGATACCGTGGGATATGCCGGGGTACGAGGATCAGGTCATTATGGCCGCCGGAGCCTTCGTGCAGGGCGCGTCGATAGAGCTTTCCTGCGACGGACCGATGAGACCGCCTTATACCGCGTTTTTACAGGGCGGCCTGACCTATGAATCGGGCAAGCTCGGAATTATGAAAGCTATTTCTGAGCTTTTGGAGGAAAGTAATTAAAGCCCAGCGCATATAATCATCAAGGGGTGGATTATATGCGGGGCATGAGAGCGAGAAGACTCGGTAATTCCATTAGGGCAAGGCTGAAAAGGCCTGCGATCTTTACCTTGGTGATTGTTCTACTGTTATTTTTCGTGATCGCCGCTTACATTATCTCTAATATCGGGTCTATGGTAGTGGAGCTCGCTATCGCTGAGGCTACCGACGTTATCACGATAACAGTCAACGACGTGATATCAGAAAAGGTAATGGACGGCAGTATAGACTATTCCGACCTTGTTACCCTGGATAAGGATTCCGATGGCAATATTACCGCTCTCTTAACCAATATGGCGAATGTAAATTATCTCCAGTCGGAGATAACGGGGGAGATAGTAAAGCGTTTTTCCGATATGGACGTTACACGGGTAGATATCCCGATCGGAAACCTGATAGGCGGAACATTGCTTTCGGGCAAGGGACCCAAAATCTCGGTGGATATACTCTCAGTCACGAATGTTTCGGCAACGCTGAGAAATGAGTTTTCCTCTGCCGGGATAAATCAGACAAGACACAGAATTATACTTCAGGTGGACGTCGGCCTCGGTATTCTGCTTTCCGGATACCGCGATAAATGGGACGACGTGCAGACCGAGATAACTGTTTGCGAGACGGTTATCGTAGGGAGAGTGCCCGAGACGTACGCAAGCTTAAGCTGACGGTAGCTATAAGATAAAAGGATGGGAATTATGGACGCGAACACAAGGATAAACGAGCTTCGGGCTATTCTAACCGAGGCAAATTACAAGTATTACGTTGAGGATTCGCCCACGCTGCAGGATTTCGAGTATGATATGCTCCTGCGCGAGCTCGAGGAGCTTGAACGTGAGCATCCGGAGCTTATAACGCCGGATTCACCGACACAGCGGGTCGGAGGCAAGGCGGTATCGGCATTCTCTCCCGTAAGCCACGAGGTGCCGCTTGAGAGCCTGCAGGACGTTTTTTCCTTCGACGAAGTGTCCGAGTTCATTGACAAGATAAAGGCCTCGGAAAACGGGGCTGAATTTGACGTTGAGCCCAAGATCGACGGGCTCTCCGTTGCCGTAAGATATGAAAACGGCATTTTTGTTCAGGGGGCGACGAGGGGCGACGGGGTCACGGGCGAAGACGTTACCGAAAACTTAAAAACTATCAGAAGCCTTCCCTTGAAGCTTGAGGGCGCGCCCGCTCACCTTGTAGTACGCGGCGAGGTCTATATGTCCAAAAAGGTTTTTCGTGAGCTCAACGCGGAAAGAGAAGCGGAGGAAAAGCCGCTGTTTGCAAATCCGAGAAACGCCGCCGCGGGCTCTCTGCGTCA
>ONTN01000181.1 GCA_900320765.1 uncultured Eubacteriales bacterium | reverse complement strand
CGAACCAGCTCACCTTCTACTGGACGAAGGAGGGCGTGGACTACGAGACCTCGGATATGTGGATCTGGTATCCCGGCAAGGACGGCCACGGCTATGTATTCCACCCCTGCGAATACGGAGGCAAGGTCGTGCTGAACGTCCCCTCCGACGTGGAGGAGGTCGGATTTATAGTCCGCACCGGCTGCTCCGATCCCGGCGGTGCAAGCTGGGGCGACGCCACGAAGGACTATGACGACGACCGCTTCGTGACGATAGAAAGCGAAGAGACGGTGGTCTACCTTAAATCGGGCGATTCAGCCCAATATTCCAGCACGGACGGAGGAAAAACCTTGCAGGAGAACAAATTCTTTAATCTGGCGGGGATAATCTCGACCCGCGAAATACGCTATTTCATAACCCCGGCGACAAATCTCACGAGCCTTGACGACGTCAAGGTCTACTGCGGCGGAAAGGCCGTTGCGGTTGAGAGCATTTCCACGCTTAACAACAAGGTCATCACCGGCGTTATCACCGTCGCCGATGAGATCGACATCTCCCAGCCCTATGAGGTGGAGATTAAGGGCTACGGGCGCCAGCCCGCCCTGCCCACCGATATCTTCGATTCAGCTGAGTTTATCGAAAAATATACCTACGACGGCGACGATCTCGGCGTAACGGTGGATAACGGCCTTGTCACCTTCAAGCTCTGGGCGCCGACAGCCTCGAGCGTCGTTCTGAATCTCTTCACCGCGGGCGACGGAGTCGACGCTTACGACAGCGTGCCTATGATGAAGGAGGACAAGGGCGTATGGAGGCTTGCGATCTCCGACCTTCCCATTGGTACGTATTACACCTATTCCGTCACGACATCTCTCGGCACTCAGAAGGCCGTCGACCCATACGCGAAGGCAGTCGGCGTGAACGGCAACAGGGGAATGGTCATCGACCTTTCCGCCACCGATCCCGAGGGCTTCCGCTCCGCGAGCTTTGACGCCCCCATCGAAAGCTATGAGGACGCCATAATCTGGGAGGTCCACGTCCGCGACTTCTCCAATATCGAAAACGGCAGCGAGTACCCGGGCAAGTACCTCGCCTTTACCGAGACCGGGCTAAAGAACGCCGCAGGAGTGCCGATCGGCGTCGACTACCTGAAGGAGCTCGGCATCACCCACGTACATCTCCAGCCGGTCTACGATTTCGCGACGGTGGACGAGACGAGGCTCGACGAGCCGCAGTTTAACTGGGGATACGATCCGAAGAACTACAACGCCCCCGAGGGCAGCTACTCCACCGACCCGTATCACGGCGAGGTCAGAGTGCTCGAGTTTAAAGAGATGGTCGCCGCCCTGCACGAGGCCGGCATAGGCGTCGTTATGGATATGGTGTATAACCACACCTTCTCTATCGACTCCTGCCTCAACAGGGTCGTGCCGTATTACTATTACAGGTACAACGGGTCAGGAGCTCCCTCCAACGGCTCCGGCTGCGGAAACGAGACTGCCTCCGACCGTGTGATGTTCCGCAAGTATATGGTCGATTCCGTTAGATACTGGGCTGAGGAGTATCAGCTCGACGGCTTCCGCTTTGACCTTATGGCTCTCCATGACGTTCAGACGATGCAGGAGATAGAGACCGCCGTTCACGAGGTCAATCCCAAGGCTCTTATCTACGGCGAGGGCTGGACGGGCGGCACGACCACCCTCAATCCCAAGCTTCAGGCAAACCAGGCGAATATTAGGAACATCGTGCCGACTGGCGACGGCGTCGGATCCGTTGCGGTGTTCAACGATGCTATCCGCGACGGACTAAAGGGCAGCGTGTTCGATCAGAAGGCCTCCGGCTACATATCCGGCGCAGTTACGAAGACCAACGCGAACAAGACCATATTCGGCATCGCCGGCGGTGTTACGAGCGGCGCAAGCTGGAAGGTCAACGACGCGATGATCATAAACTATATGTCCGCCCACGATAACAACACCCTTTGGGATAAGCTCCACTTCTCAAATCCCGAGAACACCGATGAGGAGCTCGCCGAGATGAACCGCTTCGGCGCAGCTATAGTCCTTCTCTCAAAGGGCACTCCCTTCTGGCTTGCCGGCGAGGAGATGCTGAGAACGAAGCAGGGCGATGAGAACAGCTATATGAGCTCCGACGAGATAAACAACATCGACTGGGAGACTCTCGTGCCCGGCTCGTTGCAGTATGAAACGATGGAGTTCTATAAGAAGCAGATCGCCATAAGGAAGGCAAACGACTTCCTGACCGATCCCGAGGTGACAGTCACCTGCGAGCTTGACGACGAGATAGCCATAATCGTCCACTGGGAGAAGGACGGCGAGGAGGTAGCCTCCGCCCGCCTCGACCCGAACACGAGGACGGTGGAATATATCGCGGGCTTCAAGGGAGTATAAGATTTTTCCTGTCTAAAGGAAGCTTCGCAAAACAACTTACGACCTCATCCACCGCGCAAGCGCGGTCCCCCTTCTCCGGTGGAGAAGGCTTTTAGATGAGTCCGCCGAAGGCGGACAACAAATCAGAAGCCTTCCCCTTCGGGGAAGGTGGCTCGGCGCAAGCCGAGACGGATGAGGTCGTTTCGTTTTGGAAGAATTATTTTCTTTTTTATGTG
>ONTN01000174.1 GCA_900320765.1 uncultured Eubacteriales bacterium | reverse complement strand
TATAATGCCGGTATTCGCCCTGGCGGCGTATCCGACATCATATATCACGAGGCTGATGAGATCGTCCATGCTCGATGTGCTCGGACAGGACTACATGAGAACAGCCAGGGCAAAGGGCCTTTCCCAGAGAGTCTCTCTCTTTAAGCACGCCCTTCGTAACGCGATCCTTCCGGTGATCACATACCTGGGACCTATGATTGCTTACACGCTGGTGGGAAGCTTCATCGTAGAGAAAATCTTTACCATCCCGGGTCTGGGCGGAGAGTTCATCAAGGCCATCAACGGACGTGACTATACCATGATCATGGGCACCACGATATTCCTCGCGGTGTTCATGGTAATAATGCTGCTGGTCGTCGACATCATCTACACGATCGTCGACCCTAGGATCAAGCTTAAGTAAGGGGAGGTGGAGACAATGACTACTAAAAATCCGCTGAGCCTTCAGAGGCTTTTCGATCCGGAAGACTTCATGCCGGCAACAAATGAAGAAAAAGAAAGCCTTGTCGTGATGAGAGAGAGCGTGGGCTTCTGGCGCGATGGCGCAAGGAGACTCCGCAAAAACAAGGTGGCTATGACATGCCTCATGGTCATCATTATCATCATGATATTCGCGTTTATAGTGCCGTCGTTCTATCCGTACACCTACAGCGAGCAGATCCAGGGCGCGAACAACATGAAGCCGTTCGAGTTCTCTGCGGGAGAACAGGCCAGGATAGACGCGGGCGAGCATTTATTCCCGCACATCTTCGGCACAGACAAGATGGGCCGTGACTACGCGATCCGCGTGATGATGGGAAGCCGCATCTCACTGCTGGTAGGAATGGTGGCTGCGGTCATCATCCTGATCATCGGTTCCATATACGGATCCATCGCCGCGTTCGCCGGAGGATGGGTCGACCTTGTGATGATGCGTATCGTAGATATCATCTATTCCCTTCCGGATATGCTTATGGTAATTCTTCTTGCATCGGTTTTGAAACTCACTTTAGGTCCAGTACTTGAAGGAACGGCACTTGAAAAGATCGGAAGCAATATCATAAGTCTTTTTATCGTTTTCGGCGTACTGTACTGGGTCAGCATGTCCCGCCTTATCCGCGGTCAGATCCTTTCGCTTCGTGAGCAAGAATACGTTCTTGCTTCTCAGGCGTCTGGCGCAAAGGGCGGCTGGATAATCAGAAAGCACCTTTTGCCCAACTGCATAAGCGTTGTCATTATTTCCACCGCTCTGCAGATACCTAATGCGATATTCACCGAAAGCTATCTTTCCTTCCTCGGCCTCGGAGTAAACGCTCCGATGCCTTCCCTTGGCTCTCTCGCTTCAGATGCTCTGAACGGTCTGTCTTCCTACCCGTACCGTATGGTTATCCCGGCTCTGGTCATCTCCCTTATCGTTCTATCGCTTAATCTGTTTGGCGACGGACTCAGGGATGCATTTGACCCGAAGCTGAGGAATTGAGAAAGGAGTACAGATTATGTCTAACGTACCTCTTTTGCAGGTAACTGACCTGCACACCTCATTCTTTACTCCCGCCGGAGAGGTCAGAGCCGTAAACGGCGTCTCCTTCTTCCTCGACCGAGGCAAGGTGCTCGGCATCGTGGGCGAGAGCGGCTCCGGCAAGTCCGTAACCGCCTATTCCATTATGCAGATCCTCGCTTCTACCGGAAAAATTGTCTCAGGCTCAATAAAGCTTGACGGTCAAGAGCTTGTAGGCGCCGGCGAGTCAGTTATGAAGACCGTGAGAGGCAATAAGGTATCAATAATCTTCCAGGATCCCATGACCTCGCTGAATCCCACCTACACCATTGGACATCAGCTAATGGAGGCTATACTTCTCCATACCGACAGAAACAGAAAAGAAGCCTGGGATCGAGCTGTTGAGATGCTGCGTCTTGTCAACGTAAACGAGCCTGAAAAGCGAATGAAGCAGTATCCCTTCGAGTTTTCCGGCGGAATGCGTCAGCGTGTTATGATTGCGATGGCTCTCGCCTGTGAGCCTGATATTCTTATTGCCGATGAGCCAACCACTGCTCTTGACGTTACTATACAGGCTCAGATCCTTGAGCTTATGAAGTCTTTGCAGGAAGAGCTCGGCATGGCGATTATTATGATAACCCACGATCTTGGCGTTGTTGCTCAGATGTGCGACGAGGTTATAGTTATGTACGCAGGCTCTATCTGCGAACAGGGCACGGCTGATGAGATTTTCTATAACCCAAAGCACGAGTACACCAAGGGCCTTATGCGTTCAATACCCACCGCAGATACCGCGGGAAGGAAGCTCCAGCCTATTACCGGAACGCCTATTGACCTTCTGAATATGCCTGCGGGCTGTCCGTTTGCCCCGCGCTGCGACAATGCCATGAAAATTTGCCTGAAAGAGCGTTGTGATCGCATGCGGATTAATGATTATCATCTTGCTTCATGCTGGATGAACGTTAAGGAAGAGCTTGAAAATGAGAAAGGCGGTGGGGCAAAATGATCGAAGTAACAGAAAAGAACGAACGCCCCCTCGTTGAAGTCCGTCACCTCAAGCAGTATTTCAATATCAACGTCGGATGGCTGCGTACTAAGCCTCTTAAAGCCGTTGACGACGTCTCATTTTCTATAAAGCGTGGCGATACCCTCGGGATGGTCGGCGAATCAGGCTGCGGAAAAACAACTGTAGGCCGCTCCCTTCTGCACCTGTACGAGCCTACGGGCGGCGAGGTTGAGTTTGACGGAAAGCTTATTAAAACAAAAAGCGATATCATGGAGCTTCGTAAAAAAGCGAATATGGTGTTCCAGGACCCCTACTCCTCGCTGAATCCGCGCTGGACATCCACAAGCTGTACAATACCAAGCAGGAGCGGGCGGACCGCATCGCGGAGCTGCTGGGCCTCGTGGGCCTGAACTCCGACCACGCCCGCCGCTATGCCCACGAGTTTTCCGGCGGTCAGCGCCAGCGCATCGGCATCGCCCGCGCCCTTGCCCTCAACCCCTCATTTATTGTCTGCGACGAGCCTGTTTCCGCTCTTGACGTTTCGATTCAGGCACAGGTAATCAATATGTTTGTTGAGCTTCAGGAGCAGCTGGGTCTCACCTATCTCTTCATCGCACACGATATCCTCGTAGTTCGCCATATAAGCGACCGTATAGCGGTTATGTATCTCGGAAAAATGGTAGAGCTTGCGGACGCCGACGTGATTTACGATCAGCCGCTGCATCCCTACACGCGCTCGCTTATGTCAGCCGTTCCTCAGCCCGATCCGAAGATTGCAAGGGCAAATAAACGAATCGTTCTAAGCGGTGATATCCCAAGTCCGCTCAATGCTCCCTCCGGCTGCCCCTTCCGTACCCGCTGCCCTCACGCCGCCGCCTGTTGCGCCGAGAGCGTTCCGGAATTCAAAGAAGTGGAAAGCGGACACTTCGTTGCCTGTCACAGGGTAAACGAAATCTAATTTGTTCATTATATGCCCATCGCATATTCTGATAATATATTTGAAAGGAAGAACAAAATGAAAAAGATCATCGCACTGGTCCTGGCGCTTGCTATGACTGCCGCTCTCGTTGCCTGCGGCACCAACGTCAATCCCGACAAGCCCGGCGATCCCGCAAAGGCATCCAGCATCGCTGTCTGCCTCTCCTCCGAGCCCGACACTCTTGATCCGGCTCTTAACTCCGCTGTTGACGGCGCTACCCTCATCAGCCACCTGTTCTCCGGTCTTGCAAAGTGGGCTCAGGATGACAAGGGCGCTCTCGTCATCGTTGCCGACGCCGCCGAGGCTCTTGTAGACGGCGTTGAGAACGCTGACGGCACCGTTACCTACACCTACACCCTCCGTGACGGACTCAAGTGGTCCGACGGCAAGGACGTTACCGCCGCTGACTTTGCCTTTGCTTGGCAGCGCGCTGCCTCCGAGGAGCTCGGCGCTGACTACGGCTATATGTTCGAGGTCGTTGACGGCTATGGCACCGATTCCCTTAACGTTAAGGCTGTTGACGCTAAGACCCTCGAGGTCACCCTTGCAAACACCGTTTCCTACTGGAACGAGCTTCTTGCATTCCCCACCTACTTCCCTGTCCGTGAGGACGTCGTCTCCAACGAGGCTTGGGCTACCGATCCTGCAACCTACGTTTGCAACGGCGCTTACACCATTACCGGCTGGGAGCATGACAGTGTCATCACCCTTGAGAAGAACGCCAACTTTGTTGACGCCGATCAGATTCTCATGGACAAGATTGAGTTCTATCTCTCTGACGACTCCAACAACATGGTCGCAAACTTCAAGAACGGCACCTGGCAGCTCATTGATGACGTTCCCACTAACGAGATGGCTTCGCTTAAGGCTGAGTATCCCGATGAGTACATAGTCGCCGGCCAGATCGGCACCTACTATGTCTGCTGGAACGTGAACGAGGACATTCTCCCCGCTGACAGCGGACTTACCGGCGTAGAGGCCGAGAACGCCCGCGCCGAGATCCGCAGCGCCGTAAGCCTCCTCTTTGACCGCAACTATATTGTTGAGGAGATCGGTCAGGCCGGTCAGGTCCCCGCTTCCTCCTTCGTTGCTATGGGTATGACTAACCCCGACGGAACCCAGTTCTATGAGACCGCCGGAAGCAACGACGGCTTCAACGGTTACTACAACGTCTCCAAGGACGCTGTTGAGTCTAACTTCGCGCAGGCTGTTGAGACCCTGAAGAAGTATTATGCATACGACGAGGCTTCTGCCAAGTTCACTAACTTCCCGACCATGACCTACCTCTACAACACCTCTGAGGGTCACAAGGCTATCGGTGAGTATCTCCAGAGCGCTCTCGCCGGCATCGGCATCACGATGAACCTCGAGAACCAGGAGTGGGCAACCTTCCTTAATACCCGTAAGAACGGCGACTACTCCATCGCCCGCAACGGCTGGCTTGCAGACTACAATGATCCTATCTGCTTCCTCGATATGTGGACTACCGGCTCCGGCAACAACGACGTTCAGTTTGGCAAGGGCGACCACGCCGACGTTAAGGCTTACAGCCTCGACCTCACCGCTCTCGGCTATGACGTTAAGGTTGAGAACGGAACCTGGGCTGAGACCTATGATGTTCTTATAAAGACCATTAAGGGCTGCACCGATAACAACGTTCGCTATCAGCTCATGCACATCGCCGAGGACCTCCTTATGTCCACCGGTTGCATCTGCCCGCTTTACTTCTACACTGATACCTATATGATCAGCAAGACCGTAAAGGGCTTCTTCTCCAACCCCCTCGGCTATAAGTACTTTATGTACTGCACCATTGAGTAATTCTAAATAGCAAAAAATCGGCGCGCTGCATTCTGCGGCGCGCCATTCTTCTTTTGTGTACTGGACTTAGTGGCTGAAATGTGTTAAACTTCTTCCGGGGTGATTAGTATGGATTACCGCAGCGAGGCTCCGCAGATAATTGCCGAGTTTCTGATTTATCACGAGACTGTTAAAGGTCATTCAAAAAAAACGGTTGATGAATATTACCTTGATCTCCGAACTTTTTTCAGATTTATGAAAATCGAAAAGAATTTGGTCCCGCGTGATACTCCTTTAGATGAGATCAGCATTGAAGACGTTGATTTGGATTTTGTCGGCTCAGTTACTCTCTCCAACGTCTATTCAGTATGGTTTAAACGCGGCGTCTCGCGCCAGAAAGGTCGCGACTATCAGGTCCTTTTATAAGTACCTTACGGTAAAAACAAAGCAGCTTGGTACCAATCCGATACTTGACCTTGATTCGCCGAGGACAACTAAGACTCTTCCCCGCTATTTGAGCGAGGACGAGTCTGTTAATCTATTAACAAATATAGAGGGTCCTAATCAGGCGAGAGATTTCTGTATTATCACGATATTTCTAAACTGCGGCCTACGTATCTCAGAGCTTGTCGGGCTGAATTTGTCAGACGTGCACGAGGATCATCTCAGGGTCATCGGTAAAGGAAACAAGGAACGCATTGTATACTTAAATCAGGCCTGTATTGACGCTATCAACGACTATCTGCTCGTTCGCCGCTCTATAGCCGCCATAGATCGAAGCGCCCTCTTCCTCTCCTCCCGCAGGACAAGGATCAGCACCGCCGCAGTTCATTCGCTTGTAAAAAAGCACATCGCCGCCGCCGGGCTTGACAGCACAAAATACTCCTCACATAAGCTGAGGCATACGGCGGCTACGTTAATGCTGCATAACGGAGTTGACGTCCGAACTCTCCAGGAGCTTCTCGGACATGAGCATCTGAATACTACGGAGATTTATACTCACGTTGAGAATACCGGCCTTCGTGAAGCCGCCCTTCTCTCCCCTCTCGCAAATTTTAAGCACAAGGAACAAGCTGCAGAGCAAGTGCCTGAAGATGATGAATAAAGAACAATGGCGGCCAAAATTGGCCGCCATTTATATTTTATTTTGCTTTTTTCTTTTTCTCGCCAAAGGAAAACATAGCCCACAATGCAGTTGCCAAAAGCACCGCTGTATCAAGAAGGGCTACGGCAAACATATTAAATATACCGATAAGCGCAAACAATACGGATAACGCCTTAGCTGCGAAAAGAAGAATTACCCCAGTTTTTGCCTTAGAGGCAACGCTCTTTGCGATCTTCAAGGCCTCGGGAATAAGCTCGCTCTTCCCTTCCGGAATAATAACCGCTCCTGTGCTTTGCTTCGCGTCACCGAGGATAATTCTAAGATCGGCAAGCGACGCAGCTTCGATATCACTTCCCGCCCAAGTAATGATCCCGAGCTTATCATCCGGCTCCTGATTAGCGGCGATGTACTGAATTCTCTCGTATTTATCGCGAGGCAGACAATCGGCGTAAACCTCGTTAATGCCGACCTCTTTGCCGAGCCTTGTCGCTGAGAGCGTATTGTCTCCTGTTATAAGCGCTACGCTTGAGATTCCCTCTTTGCGGAGTTTTGATACTGCCTCGCGCGTACCGGGCTTCGTGCGATCCTCAAAGTCGATGCGCCCGACGTATGTCTTGCCTACGGCAACATAAACGGAGGTTATAGGTGAAGGTGTGATATCTCCCCTGACTCCAAGGCGCTCCATAAGCTCAAGATTGCCTACGGCAACGATTATTCCGCCCTGAAGCTGAACGATATTTCCGGAGCCCTTCTCCTCCCTGTGGCGCTCTATGCGGGCAAGGTCAACGTTTACTCCAGCATAGCTCTTTATAGCGTTTGCAAGCGGGTGCTGAGAAAATGCCTCTGCATAAGCCGCAAGATACAGCAGCTGGTTATCGCTGAGTCTAACGGGGTAAACGCCCGAAATCATATATGTACCGTCCGTTACGGTACCGGTTTTATTAAAAATAACAGACGTCAGGCCGGCAGCGGAGTTGATGCTTTTCGCGTCGGAGAAAAGGATTCCGCTCTTGAGAGCCTTGCCTTTTCCGAAATCATAGATCAAAACGGAGAGCGCGATGGTCGCTATAGGACACGCAGCGACAAGAATCGTCAAGCCTCTGTGCACCCACTCGGCGGTTGAGTCTCCGCCGAATATAAGCGAAATAAGCGCGATAAGAACGGCGGCGGCGGCCATAACCGGCGTGAACAGCATTGTAACAAGCCTGATTCTGCCCTCTAAGACGTCATCGTCGTTGTCAAAGCCGGCGCCGTCGGTCGCAAGTCTTGCTTCGTCGCTGAACCACTGCATAAGATTGTCGCGGAACATAAATCCTACGTCTGCAAGAATCAGAACAAGCACGGCGTCCGCAGGGTGACCGATAAGAGCGGAGAGCAAAGCGGCAACCGAAATTATCAGATATTCCGAAATGAAGTTCTTATTCGTAATATCTTTAACAGCGTTAAAGAAAACCGGAATACCGCACAGGGCAACAGCGGCAATAGTCAGTATCACCTTGACCCAGTCAGGCACAAAACCCATCAGGCTGAAAACAAGGCATACCAGTCCGCCGAGAATCCTGATTGCGGAGTTCAGATACGGACTACCGGAAAGCGTTTTTAAGAAATTGGATTTCCCCTGCTCGTCAGCGGCTCCTTCCTCCCCTTCTTCGTCCGCGGGATCGTCCATAAAGGACTCAAAATCCGGGAATGATTCCTCATCGTTATATGCCGAATCGCTTATTGTAACGTTGAAGGGAGCATCCTCCTCCGATTCGGCTTTGGGCGCGTCAAAGGTCTCATCAGTATTCGGCGAATCAAGCTCAGCGGTATTCAGCTCATTGGTATCCATATCCATTAGTTTTCACCACCTGATAAAAAATAGCGGTAGTCAATCAACTACCGCTATTATAAACTATTACATTAGTAAAATCAAGCTTTTCCGTCGCAGCCGAGAACATTTACGAGCTTATGAGCGACCATAGCCTTGATGGCAGCTCACGAATGCTCGCGGTGAGTGCGAGGCGGAGGTCGGAGTCGATGTTGATCTTGCAGACGGCGCCTCTGGCGGCCTGACGGAGCTGCTCCTCGGGAATACCGACGGCATCGGGCATCTTTCCGCCGTACTTGTTGATCATATCAACAAACTGCTGGGGAACGCTGGAGGAGCCGTGAAGAACTATGGGGAAGCCGGGCAGACGCTTAGCAACCTCGTCGAGAATGTCGAAACGGAGAGGAGGCGGCACGAGCTTGCCGGTCTCGGGATCGCGGGTGCACTGCTTTGCAGTGAACTTATAAGCGCCGTGGCTCGTTCCGATGGCGATGGCAAGGGAGTCGCATCCGGTGCGCTCAACGAACTCCTGAACGTCCTCAGGACGGGTGTAGGAGGAATCCTCAGCGGAAACGTTGACCTCGTCCTCTACTCCGGCGAGAGTGCCAAGCTCGGCCTCAACTACGACGCCGTGATCATGGGCGTACTCAACGACCTTCTTGGTGATCTCGATGTTCTCCTCGAAGGGAAGTCCGGACTTGTCGATCATAACGGAGGAGAAGCCGCCGTCGATGCAGCTCTTGCAGAGCTCGAAGCTGTCGCCGTGGTCGAGATGGACAACGATGGGGAGATCAAAGCCGGCAGTCTGCTCTGCATCGGCAACCGCTGCCTCGATGAGCTTCATAAGATAAACGTGCTTTGCATAGTTGCGGGCGCCCTTGGAGACCTGGAGGATAAGCGGAGCACGAAGCTCGATAGCGGCCTCGGTGATGCCCTGAATTATCTCCATGTTGTTAACGTTGAAAGCGCCGATAGCGTAACCGCCGTCATAGGCTTTCTTGAACATTTCGGTAGAGGTGACTATTGCCATATTTACCAACTCCTTAGAATTTCATTTAGAACTGGTTATATTTTACCATAATTCCCTGTTATTTCAAGAGGTTTTTTATAAATAATCCCAACGTATAGAAAACGGAGCCGGTATCGGCTCCGTTTTTCTTGTAGACTTACAATTCCGGTCCTATCCAGCGCCAAACGTATCCGCTGCTTGAATCGCCGGCTGTCCATAGATACCAAGTGTTTCTCGTCTCGCCGATCTGAATGCCGTCGTCTTTGGGATAAAGAGCATTCTGCAAAAGCTCCCACTGCACTCTTGAAAAGACGGCGCCTGTCAGACTGTCTTTTATCAGAACGCTGTTATCGTACCACGAAATATTTCCGGCAGCGTAGGCGGTATTGTCAATAACAGTACCTGTGATATAGTCGTGATACTTGCCGTCCGTCCCTATAAGAACATTGTCAATTATTCCCGACTGAGCAAGCGTCACGCGCTTTTCTCCGATAATAATAACGTCGCCGGGGATACAATTCGGGTGCTCAGAGCCCTGCTCAAAGGATATATTGAAGCTTCTTTCGCCGAGTACACGCTTTGATGGCTCGGCAAGGCGGTAAACGACCTGAGCTGCCTCGGCTCTTGTCAGGCCGGAAAGCGGGTCGAACCTTGTTCCCTTTCCGCCGATGATCCCGGTAACGTATGACTGTCTTACCGAATCGGCATACTTCTCCGAAACGGTGGAAAAATCAGTGACCGAAGAATCAACAAGCGTATAGGTCGGCAAGGACTCCCCTTTTGATTTTAATGCATTAATAAGCAGCCCCGCCGTCTCCTGTCTTGTGACGGCGTCGTTAAGAAAGGCAGAGCTTAAGGGAAAATCCTTTGAGCTAATAATCCCGTTTTCCAGAGCCAGGCTGTAATACCCCGAGTACCACGGGGTGCTGCTTGGCAAAGCGGCGGCTTTTCCGGAATAAAGATATCTGACTATCACAGTAATAAGCTGTATCCTTGAGATCGGCGAATTTGGGTTGAACGTTCCGACGTTGTTGACAGGCTTTGTTGTTCCGTTGAACAGCGCATACTTATCCCCGGACATTGCCATAACGGCCTCGTAGTACCAGTTCTCGGGACTTACGTCGGAAAAAGTTATGCGTTCGGCGGCAAAAGCAGAAATAGCCAATGCAATCAGTATTGAAATAGAAATAATTAATGAAACAAGACGTTTCATAGTCATACCTCCACTTATAATCGTCCATAATCTATTATCATATATTTTACACCGTTTGTCAAAAGAAAGTTTTTACTATTTTGCGATTTTGGTACTTTTCATATCGGCTTTATTGTGATATTATGGAAAAAGCAGAAAATAGAATTATGGAGGTAATTCCCATGAGTGAAAAACTTATCGGCGCTGCCGTGATCGGTCAGTCCGGCGGCCCCACTTCTGTCATCAATGCCAGCGCATACGGCGTTATCCGCACCGCGCTTGATGCCGAGGAGATAACCAACGTTTACGGTATGGCCCACGGTATTAAGGGTATGCTCGCAGATCAGCTCTATGACATGTCTCAGGAGGATCCCGCTGAGCTTGAGCTTCTTCTTAACACCCCTTCGTCCGAGCTCGGCTCCTGCCGCTATAAGATCGCCGATCCCGATGTCGACGATACGGATTATAAGCGCATTCTCGAGATCTTCAAGAAGTACAATATCCGCTACTTCTTCTACAACGGCGGCAACGACTCCATGGACACCTGCGACAAGGTCAGCCGCTATATGGCCAAGTCCGGCTGGGACTGCAGAGTAATGGGCGTTCCCAAGACGATCGACAACGACCTTTACGGCACCGATCACTGCCCCGGCTTCGCCTCAGCCGCGAAGTACATCGCCACCTCCGTCGCTGAGGTCTATAAGGACGCCCGCGTATATGACACCGGAATGGTAACCATTATCGAGATCATGGGCCGCCACGCCGGCTGGCTTACCGCTGCCGCCTCCCT
>ONTN01000015.1 GCA_900320765.1 uncultured Eubacteriales bacterium | reverse complement strand
CGCCGTCGCGCGCGGTGCGCTCGACTACGAGGGATGGGGGCGGCTCGCGATCGACGAGGGCGACGGCCGCGGCGTAAGCCTGCTGCTCGGCCGGGACGGCGAGCTTCTATCCGCAATTTGCCACCGGAGACTGAGGGAATACCCCGCCTCGGGCGGTCCCTCGACACTCTGCGTTACGGAATACGACGAGCTTGCGATAAAGAAGGCGCATAAGCTTTTGCGGAGCTTCGGCTTTACCGGTATGGCGATGGTCGAATTCAAGGGCGACGCGATACTTGAGGTCAACCCCCGAGTTTGGGGCAGCTTCCCCCTCACCGTCTTTGCGGGCAGCTCATTTACCGAGAATTACGCGAAGGCCGCCTCCGGCGAAAAGGTGGGCTATAAGCCGAGAGACTACGAGCTCGGCAAGAAGATGCGCTTCGCGATAAACGACCTCGCCGCCTCCGCCGACCTTATCCGCCACGGCAGGATAGGAAAGGGCCTCGCCGGCCTCGTCGACTTCTTCCGCGTCCCCGAGGCGCTGAAGGATAAGGACGACCCAGCCCCGTATAAAAAATACGTAAGAAGCTATTACAAAAGATAAAAAAACACCCGCGGCCTCAATGACCGCGGGCTTGTTATGCCCCGATGAGTACCAGTATCACGCCGTACAGCACGCTTGCGACTACGCCGAAGACTATCACGGGGCCGGCTACGGTGAACATTTTGACCGCCGTGCCGGTGATATAGCCCTCGGATTTAAATTCGAGAGCGGGGGAGACTATCGAGTTTGCGAAGCCCGTTATCGGCACGAGGGTGCCCGCGCCCGCGAATTTTGCTATCTTGTCAAATATACCGAGCCCGGTGAGGAGAGCTCCGGCAAATATCAGGGAGATGCTCTCAGCCGTGCCCGCTTTCTCGCGGTCGAGCCCCGCCGACATAAAGGCGTCGATTAGACCCTGACCGAGGGCGCAGATAAGGCCGCCCACTAAGAAGGCCTTCAGCATATCGAGCGCGAGCGGGGAGTTCGGCGACTTTTTCTTTACGTATTCGGCGTAGTCCTTATTCGTCATTTGCTTCATAAAAATACCTCCCGGGAGCTTTCGCCCCCGGGAGGTATTTTGTGCGTTATCTGCAGGGATTATTCCTCGCCGCGGATAAGATCGCCCGCGTTTACGATTACCGCTCCGTCGGAGCCGGAGATGATGCGGGGCAGCTCTCCGTTCCAGGCGTTCGCGTAGGCGTAGTCGATCAGGGGCTCTGTCAGGCTTTCGGCCAGCTTGATATTTGCCTCGGCCTCTGCTTCGGCCTTGGCTAAAAGCTCGTAAGCCTCGGCGTCGGCGTTCGCGCGCACCTCGTAGGCTCTCGCGTCGGCCTCGACCTTCTTTATCTCGGCGTCGGCATTCGCCTCGATCACCTTCTGCTCCGCTTCAGTCTGGGCGCGGAGCTTGTTCTGCTGTGCGACCTGCTTTGCCTCGACAGCGTTCGTGAATACGTCTGTGAAGTCCATATTCTCGATGCTCGTGCCGACGACCTCGATATTGTAGTCGTGCAGCTTCTCGCGGAGTATCGTCTCGACCTCAAGGGCGAGGCTGTCGCGCATTCCGACGAGATCCTCGGCTGTGTATCTCGCCGTGGCGACCTTGACGCTCTCGGCGATATTCGGGGATATCACGGTGTCGTAGTAATTGACGCCGACCGTGGAATAAAGGGTCATCGCGTCGGCCTTCGAGATCTGATAGTTCACGGTGTAGACGATGTTGACCTCCTGGATATCCTTCGAGAAGCAGGGCAGAACGAGCGACTGCTTCTGAACGCGGTTGTCCATCAGCACGACCTCCTTCCAGGGCTCAACAAAATGAGCGCCGGAATCGAGGGTGTAGTTTTCGACCTTACCGAAGCTCGTCACAACTCCGGTGTGTCCGGCGGGCACAGAGCGCACCGTTGAGAGAAGCACGAAGACGACTGAGAGCACGGCGGCGACGGCGCCGATGAAGCCCTTTTTGAATACCTTCGCGGCGATCAGGCCGCCGATAAGAACGATGGCTGCAAGAATGAGAAGAAACATATTTTTACCTCCTTTATTATATCCAAAGCATATTTTTTACTGCAGCGGCTTTTTAGCTGAGAGCGCCGCTTCTCCACTTTTCGATCTCCTCGATAACGAATTTTGCGAAGAGACCGACGAACATAAATCTGAAGAAGAACATTGTTAAGCCTCCTTTCGTAATAAACGATGATCCATTTCGCAAGAGCGAATTGCGAGGATTTTTTTGTCGCAGCGAAGGCAACAAAAAAACGAGGCTCTTACCAGATCATCTGGTAAAAGTCTCGTTAGAAATCGTATTTCCCGCGCTCCCGGGCCAGAAGGCCGTATTGACGGTTGCGCGCGCCGGACAGTCCGGCGAACTACTCCCTTTTCGTGAGGATATCGTAGCATATCGTTAATAAGTTGTCAATATACTTTTTATTAACAATACACGCTGTTCAAATAATACCCGTGAGGTCGAAGTCGGGGGTGTACTCCTCCTTCGCGCTGGAGAGCTCCTGATAGAAGCCGTCTAAAATCCCGCGCGCCTCCATATAACTCACGGCGGCGGCGTACTCCTCCTCCGTAAGGCGGCGGGAGAGCTCGGGGAAGTCGGACGCTCTGCCGAAGGGGGTGTACTGGCTCATCAGACTGAATAGGACGTCGCCCTCGGAGAAGGTCTCGCCGACCCAGTCGATAACGCCGAAGGTGTTTTCGAGGTTTCCGGGCAGAACGAGGTGGCGGATGATAACGCCCTTTCTCATAATGCCGTCCTCGTCAAGCTCATAAGGGCCGACCTGACGGAACATCTCTAAAATCGCGGCCTTCGCGATCCCGGGGTAGTCCGGTGCGTTTGAGTAGCGCCGCGCGGGCCCGGCGAGGGAATATTTCATATCGGGGAGGTATATCTGCACCTTGCCCTCGAGCCGCTTTAGGCTCTCGACGCTCTCATACCCCCCGGTGTTCCAGACCACGGGAACGGGAAGGGGCTCGGAGAGGCTTTCGAGCACTCCGTCGAGAAAGTGCGAGGCGGTGATGAGGCTTATGTTGTGCACGCCCTGTTCGATAAGGCGCTGATATATCGAGCGAAGCTCGGCGGGAGTGACGGTCTTTCCGTAATTATCGACCGAGATATTATAGTTCTGGCAGTAGACGCAGCGGAGAGAGCAGCCGGAAAAGAAGACGGCTCCGCTGCCGCGCTCGCCCGATATGGGCGGCTCCTCCCACATATGCGGGGCGGCACGGGCGACGCGGGGCAGACCCCCGGACCCGCAGTAGCCGGTATGTGAGGCGCGGTCGATATTGCATTTTCGGGGGCAAAGACTGCAAAGCATAGGCTCGCTCCTCCCTTTGAGTGAGATAAAAAAGCCGGACGGCGGGGCGCCGTCCGGCCGTATTGCGTAAAAGACTTATTCTGCGAGGCTGTTTGCCCACTTTACGTATTCGGGGACTTGGGCGCGGGTGGCCTCAAGGTTTTCGCCGTGGGCGAGGATATAGACCTTTACCTTCGGCTCGGTGCCGGAGGGACGGACGAGGATGACCGTGCCGTCGGCAAGGATGAAGGAGAGCACGTTGGACTCGGAGAGCTCCATCTTCGTGACCTCTCCGGTCACAAGGTCGGTCTCGGTGCCGGGCAGGTAATCGCGCAGGGTCTTGACGGCGACTCCGGCTATGGCCTTCGGGGTGTTCTCCCTGAGGTCTACCATGAGCTTCTTCATCTTCTTCTGACCGTCGAGGCCGGGCATAACGAGGTTTATCGTCTTCTCCGCGTAGGCGCCGTACTTCTCGTAGCAGGCGTCGAGAGCGTCGATGAGCTTGATGCCGTTCAGGTGATAGTAGGCTGCCATCTCGGCCATGAGCACGGCGGCGGTGACGGCGTCCTTATCGCGGACGTAATCGCCGAACATATACCCGTAGCTCTCCTCAAAGGCAAAGATGACCTTGCCCTCGCCGCTGCCCTCAAGGGCGTTTTTCTTCTCGGCGATGAATTTGAAGCCGGTGAAGGTATCGTAATGGTCGATCCCGTTTAACTCCGCGACGGCGTTGAACATCGAGGTTGTGACTATCGTCTTTATGCCCACGGGCTTCTCCGGCATCTTTCCCGCGCGGCGAAGAGCGCCGATGAGGTAGTCGAAGAGGAGAACGCCGGTCTGGTTTCCGGTGAGGGGGATGAACTTGCCGTCGTGATCGCGGATCATAAGTCCGACACGGTCGGCGTCGGGGTCGGAGCCGAGGATGAAGTCCGCGCCAACCTCGTTCGCGAGGTCAACGGAGAGGTAGAAGCCCTCGGGGTTCTCCGGGTTGGGGGAAACGACGGTGGAGAAGTTTCCGTCCTTCACCATCTGCTTGGGCTCGCAGTAGAGGTGCTTTACGCCGAGGCGGTGAAGAGCCTCGGGAATAAGCTTTCTTCCGGTGCCGTGGAAGGGGGTGTAGACCATCTTGAAGGTATCGGCGGCCTTGGCGACGCTCTCATAGTCGTTTACCATCGCCATAACCTCGGAGAGGAAGCGCTCGTCGGTCTCCTCGCCCATCATGGTGATAAGGCCGGCCTTCTTCGCCTCCTCGAAGTCCATCGTCTTCGGGGCGGTGAAGATATCGAGCTCCTCCATTTTCGCGGCGACCTCCGCGGCGTGCTTCGGGGGAAGCTGGGCTCCGTCGGACCAGTAGACCTTATAGCCGTTATACTCCTTCGGGTTGTGGCTCGCGGTCACGTTGATGCCCGCAGTGCAGTGATACTCGCGGACGGCGAATGAGAGCTCCGGAGTCGGGCGCATTTCGTCGAAGAGTCGGACGTTAATGCCGTTCGCGGCCATAACTGAGGCTGCCTCGCGGGCGAATACATCGCCGTTGTTGCGGCAGTCATAGCAGATTGCAACTCCGGCCTTCTTCGCCTCCTCGCCCTCTGCTGCGACGACCTCGGCAAAGGCCTGGGTGGCGTGACGGATGACGTGGACGTTCATCCTGTAGGTGCCGGCGCCCATCGTTCCGCGAAGTCCGGCGGTGCCGAAGGAGAGAAGCGACTGGAAGCGGCTCTCGATCTCCTTCTCGTCGCCACGAATGGCGCGAAGCTCGGCCTTCTCCTCCTCGGTGGTGCAGGGTGAGGCCAGCCATTTTTCGTATTCCTTCATAAAGTCCATTTTATATCTCCTCCTCGATTATATTTTCAGTATTTATAATGTTTTTCGCGTCCTCAAGAAGCGTTTCGGGGACGTAAACGTCCGTTCCGCCGCCGGCGTGGCCGAGAATCACCGAGCCGAGTTCTCCGTTGTTCGGAAAGCGGAAGACCATAGGTATCCCGAAGGAGGTGAGAAGGCTCTGCGTGAGGCCGATATCGAGAGCGTTTCCCGATATGTGGGTAAGAAACGCAGGGGCTACCGCCTCGCCGTCCTCTCCGGTCGGCCAGTCTCCGATAACGCCTTTTTCCCTTTCAATATGCCAGTCCATAAAAATCACCCTATTTATGATATTTTCCGCCGCTCGATATATTCATCGCGCGGTAAAGCTGCTCAAGAAGCATAACGCGCGCGAGATGGTGCGGCAGCGTCATCCGGCTCATACTGAGCCTTATGCGCGAGGCCGACTTGACCCTCTGCGAAAGCCCGTCCGACCCGCCGATAACGAAGCAGAGCTTTGAAAAGCCGGAGGACGCCAGAGTCTCAAGCTCGCGGGAAAACTCCTCGCTCGTCATCTCCCGCCCCTCAACGCACATCGAGATGAGAGCCGCGCCCTTAGGAACGGCGGCAAATATGGCGTCCGCCTCGCGCTCCATGGCGGCGGCAGTCTCCGCGGGGGAGGGGGAATCGGGCCGCCTCGCCTCCGGAAGCTCCGTTACCGCGACACGGGCGTAAGCCCCGAGGCGCTTTAAATACTCCGAGGCCGCGTCAATATAGAATTTTTCCTTCATCTTGCCGACGGCGATTATCGTTATTTCCAGCATAAGTATTCCAAAAAAGCAGGGGAAAAGGCAAATTTTCCCCTGCACAATGTTTCACACGGCTCTTTTAACTGTCTCCTCGGGCTCGGTATCCTCGACGAATTTGATGTCCGCGCCTACGGCGGTCAGCTTTTCAATGAGGTTTTCATACCCGCGCTCGATATATTCAATGCCCTCGATATCCGTTACTCCGTCGGCGCAGAGCCCGGCGATGACCATGGCGGCTCCGGCGCGGAGATCCCACGCCTTTATATGAGCCCCGGTCAGGTGATCGACGCCGTCCACGATGGCGGTGCGTCCGTCCACTCTGATGGTCGCTCCCATCTTCGCGAGCTCGTCGACGTACTTATACCTGTTGTCCCATACGCCCTCTGTGACGCGGCTCGTGCCCTTCGCGAGGGCGAGCACGGTGGTCATCTGGGGCTGCATATCGGTGGGGAAGCCGGGATAGGGCTGAGTTTTCAGGTTTGCGCGGCGAAGCGGGCCGCGGCGGCGGACGAGAACGCAGTCCTCGCCCTCGATGACCTCTACGCCCATCTCCTCAAGCTTGGAGGAGATGCAGTTAAGGTGCTTCGGTATCACGTTCTTTATAAGGAGCTCCCCGCCCGTTCCTGCGACGGCGGCCATATAGGTGCCCGCCTCGATCTGGTCGGGAATGATGGAGTAGAAGCCGCCGGAAAGGCGCTCCACCCCGCGGATCTTTATAACGTTCGTTCCGGCGCCGCGGATATCGGCGCCCATGGAGTTTAGGAAGTTTGCCACGTCGACTATATGCGGCTCGCGGGCGGCGTTCTCAATGACCGTTCTTCCGCGGGCGAGGACGGCGGCAAGCATAAGATTTATCGTGGCTCCGACGGAGACCACGTCGAGGTAAATGTTCGCGCCGCGGAGCTTTCCGCCCTCGGCCCTGGCTATAACGAGGCCGTTCTTGACCTCTACCTCAGCGCCCATGGCCGTGAAGCCCTTGATGTGCTGGTCGATCGGACGGACGCCGCCGAAATTGCAGCCGCCCGGCAGCGCGACCGTCGCCTCGCCGAACTTGCCCAAAAGGGCGCCGATGAGGTAATATGAGGCGCGGAGCTTCTGCATCAGATCGAGGTCGGCCACCGCGCTCTGTATCCCGGTGCAGTCGATGTCCATCGTATGCTCGGTAACGGCGCGGACGTCCGCGCCGAGGCTTTTCAGTATGCTGAGCTGGATAACAGCGTCGGATATCTGGGGAATGTTCTCGATACGGCATACGCCGTCAACGAGAATAGCGGCGGGGATCATAGCGACAGCGGCGTTTTTCGCGCCGGATATCTCGATTTGCCCCTTCAGCGGCCTGCCGCCCCTTATCACGTACTTGTTCAAAGGCTCACCTTCCTTGGTTAAAATGAAGCCGTGTGCTGGTTATAAGAATAGTATGCCCCGGATCGCGGCCGGTCAGCATAATTATTCACTATAATTAAGATGTATTATACCATTTATGCCGGAATTTTGCAATAGCCATATGGAGCAATAAGATTTTACGCCGAAATACGCGGATTATTTACAGAAAAGTTACACTTTACGTAACGTAAAAGTGGTATATTACGCTTGATAAAGTGCAAACGTCCCTTTTATTTGAAAGGAGAAGGATATGAAACACAGCGCAAGATCGATAGTTGCGGTAATACTCGCCCTTATGCTCTGCGTTGGAGCTATGCCCTTCGCTGCTCTTGCCGAGGAGACGGAGGAGGCTGAGACCGCCGCCTTTGAAACGGGGGAGGAGCCCGCGGGCGATAACGCCGAGCCCGCCGAGCCGGCAGAGCCTTCTGACCCCGAGGAGCCCGTGGAAGAGGGCGGAACGCCCTATTCCTGGTACGACGCCGACGCGGAGACGCTTTACATACGCACGGCGGAGGAGCTGAGGGAGTTTTCAAAGCTCACGCAGGGAGACGTCACCGTCGGCGATGAGACGGTGGCCAAGACCGACTACGCGGGCAAAACGGTAAAGCTTGAGGCTGACCTCGACCTCGAGGGAGAGAAGTGGACGAGCGCGGCGGAGGACTATCGCGCCGTCGATTTCGCGGGAACCTTCGACGGGCAGGGGCACACGATAAAAAACCTCGCCTTTGAGAGCTTCGACGATCAGGGCACCGGCCTTTTCAAGTCCGTGGCAGAGGGAGCTGCGGTAAAGAATCTGAAGCTTGAGAATGTCACGGGAAGCCTGACAAAGCCCCGCTTCGGAGCCCTTGTGTGCATTTTAAACGGCAGCGTGGAGAGCTGCGAAGTGAGCGGCATTGAGCTTTCACTTTCCGAAACGGAGAAGATGGTAAACGTGGGCGGCCTCGTGGGCTACGCCTATCCCACCTCGTCCGTTAAAAACTGCAGGGTAAGCTCTGTAACGATGACCCATCCCGCCGGACTCCTGCAGCAGAGCGGAGGCCTTATCGGCACAGTCCGCGGCGAGGTCAAAAACTGCCACGTTACCGACCTTATGTTCACCGCCCGGCGCTTTTACGCCGTCGGCGGTATCTCCGGCTACGATTACGGCGCGGCGATAGAGGGTTGCACGGTCAAGAGCGACAAAAACGAGTACGGCGCCGAGTTTACCGGCACGGAGAGCGCGAACAACGCCATTGCGGCGAGAGACGTGGGCGGACTTCTGGGCTACGTCAGAACGGGAGCGATGATAAAGGACTGCTCGGCTGAAAAGATATATATCGAGAGCAAGGGCAGGATAAACGGCTGCGCCGGACTTTACGGCGACGTGTGGTACACAACGAATATTCCCAATAACGTCGTGACCGAGGTTGCAAACTGCTCTGTTTCCGACGTTACGATCATCGGAGCGGGCATTATAGACGTGGCCGGAGGCTTCTCCGGGGTATCGAACTTTATGAACTGCTCGGGCTGCAGGGCTGAGAACGTGAGTATAACCGGCGGCGCCAGAATGCACAGCGTGGGCGGCTTCGTCGGTCACACGTTCCATTCCGAATTCGGAGCGGCGGGAGAGCCCTGCTCAGTCTCCGGCGTGAAGATCACGGGCGAGAGCGATTCCGCCGCATTTGACAATATCGGAGGCTTCGCGGGCTACGTTACCCTCGCAAACTTCACCTCCTGCTCCGCCGATAAGGTCGATATCTCGGCAAAGGGCAAGGCGCTCTACGTAGGCGGCTTCGTCGGCGCCGTCGCAGCGAACAGCTACGACCCTGCCTCCGTCTCGATCTCAAGCTCGACTGCGTCGGGCACGATCGACCTCTCCGCGACCTCGTCCGAGAGCCGCGCCATAGGCGGCTTTTTGGGCTCGCTATGGAACGAGGGATATGTAAACGGCAAGAATGCAAGCACCGTTACGCTCGCAAGCTGCACCGCCACGGTCACGCTTTCGGCAGTCAGCTCGGCCGGCGGCTTCGTTGGCTTTGCCGGCGCGGACTACGCAAGCGGAGCCACGCCGAATACCGTAGACGCAAACCTTGTCTGCAGAAGCTGTAAGGCAAACGGCGCCGTCTACTCCGCCGAGGGTGAGGCGGGCGGCTTCGTAGGCTTCGGCTACCGCGGCACTTTTGAAAGCTGCGTTTCAAACTGCGAGGTCGGCGGCGAATACGCCGGAGGCTTCTGGGGCGACCTCGGCGCGAATCCGAACGCTTCCGTGGCTGACGACGTCACGGTTACAGGCTGCGTCGCCGCTCCCGTGCTCTACGGCCGCAGCGCAGCGGGCGCCTTTTTCGGGCGCGTGAACACCTCTGACGGCGAGGCCGTCACAGCGGTCACAATCTCGGGCTATACTACGCCTGACTACTTCGTCGTTAAGGCGTCCCGCGATACCGAGGTAACCGACGGAGTGGACGAAGATGAGAATATCACCGCCTCCGGCGTCGTAAACGGCGGCTATGAGCTCGTCGAGCCGAAGGAGAATGAGAATACCTGGGTCAAGAAGGGCAGGCTCATCATCACGGTCAGCCGCGACGGGGGCGAGCTTACGGCCACCGCCGCTTCCGCGGCGAGCGACCCCGCTTCGTCCGGCAGCGGCAGCGAGGCAAAGCGCGACGTCGATCCGGGAGCCGCCATAATCTACGTGCCGGACGGAACGCTGAGAAAGCATATTCTCATCGAGCCCGTCGTGACCTTCAACTCAAACGGCGGCACCCCCGCCGCAGACCAGCACGTGCCTTACGGCGATACCGCTTCTGAGGAGACGAGCGAGCTGGCGGGCTACCTGTTTACGGGGTGGAGCCTTAACGGCGAAAAATACGATTTCACCGACCCCGTGTATGACAGTATCACCCTCGATGCAAACTGGCTGCCGATCCCCGCGCCGACCGAGCCCGAGGAGCCCGTGCAGCCTGAGGAGCCGACCGAGCCGGAGAAGCCGACCGAGCCCGAAGAGCCTGCCCAGCCGGAGGAGCCTGCCCAGCCGGAGGAACCTGCCCAGCCGGAGGAGCCGACCGAGCCGGAAGAGCCTGCCCAGCCCGAGGAGCCCGCGGAAACGGACATCGAGGACCCGGATACCCCGCTTGACCCGATCCCCGATACGGGAGATCATAGGCTTACGTGGCTTTGGATAGTCCTCGCTGCGGTTTCTGCGGCCGGAGTCGTGTTAGCCGCGCTTATGACGAGAAAGAAAAAATAAACGCATTCAAGCAGAAATTGAGCCCCCGATACGGGGGCTCAATTTCTGCTGCTTTTTTCAGTTGAAGAGGGCGCGAAAGTGTGATATAATATTTACTCAAATTCACGAAAGGGAGGGGATTTTCCGTGGCTGACAGGATATTCGTAAAGGGAGCGCGGGAGAACAACCTTAAGAATATAGACGTTGAGATACCGAGGGACAAGCTCACGGTTTTTACCGGCCTCTCCGGCTCGGGAAAATCGTCCCTCGCCTTTGAGACGATATACGCCGAGGGGCAGAGAAGGTATGTGGAAAGCCTCTCGTCCTACGCAAGGATGTTCCTCGGGCAGATGGAGAAGCCTGACGTAGACTTTATCGAGGGGCTGAGCCCTGCCATCTCGATAGATCAGAAGACGACGAACGCGAACCCCCGCTCCACGGTCGGAACGGTGACGGAGATCTACGACTACCTGCGCCTTCTCTGGGCGAGGGTGGGCGTTCCGCACTGCCCGAAATGCGGCAAGGAGATAAAGCAGCAGACGGTGGATCAGATGTCCGATCAGATAATGGAGCTCGGCGACGCTGTCAGGATACAGATCCTCGCCCCGATAGTCAGGGGCAGGAAGGGCGAGCATCAGAAGCTTTTGGAGGACGCGAAGAAGTCCGGCTACGTCCGCGCGAGGGTGGACGGGATCAGCTACGACCTCGGCGAGGAGATTAAACTCGATAAGAACAAGAAGCACGATATCGAGATCGTGGTCGACCGCCTCGTGATAAAATACGGGATCATAAAGAGGCTGACGGACAGCCTTGAGACTGCCCTCGCCCTCGCGGGCGGGGTCGTCAAGATCGACCTTGTCGACGAGGGAAGGGAGCTTACCTTCAGCCAGAACTACGCCTGCGAGGACTGCGGCATTTCGATAGAGGAGCTTGCGCCCCGCTCGTTCTCATTCAACAATCCCCGCGGAGCCTGCCCGAAGTGCGGCGGCCTCGGCACTCAGCTTATGGTGGACAGGGATATCATCATCCCTAACAAGTCTCTCTCGATAATGGACGGGGCGATTCAAGCCTCCGGCTGGGGAAAGACAAAGACCGATTCGATCGCGCTTATGTATTTCGACGCCCTCGCGAAGAAGTACCACTTCAAGCTGACGACGCCCGTGCGCGACCTGCCCGAGGATGTGCTCGACGTTATTCTCTACGGCACGAAGGGCGAAAAGCTGACGCTTAAATACGATACCGCGAGGGGAACGGGCACCTTCTCCCAGGCCTTTGAGGGGATAATAAACAACCTTGAGCGCAGATACAGGGAGACGCAGAGCCAGAGCATGAGGCAGGAGCTGGAGCAGTATATGTCCGAATGCCAATGCCCGGAATGCAAGGGCAGAAGGCTGAAGCCGGAGATGCTCGCCGTTACCGTAGGCGGGAAGAACATCTCCGAGTTCTGCGACCTTTCGATCTCGGCGGCGGCTGAGTTTATGGAAGGGCTGTCGCTCACCTCGCAGAGCGCTATGATTGCCGAAAATATACTGAAGGAGATCAAATCTCGCCTCGGCTTTCTCAGAAGCGTAGGCCTCCAGTACCTGACGCTGAGCCGCGCCGCGGGCTCCCTCTCCGGCGGAGAGAGCCAGAGAATCAGGCTCGCGACGCAGATAGGCTCGTCCCTCGTCGGCGTTCTGTATATTTTGGACGAGCCCTCAATCGGCCTGCATCAGGCGGACAACGCGAAGCTTTTAAAGGCGCTTTTGGATCTGAGAGACCTCGGAAACACTCTCATCGTGGTGGAGCACGACGAGGATACGATGCTTGCCGCCGATTACCTCGTGGATATCGGGCCGGGAGCGGGAGTGAACGGGGGCAGGCTCGTTTTCGCAGGCACGCCGGAGGATATCAAAAACTGCCCGGAGAGCATAACGGGGCAGTATTTGAGCGGGAAAAAGTACGTGCCCGTACCGAAATACCGCAGGCCGGGCTCGGGCAAAAAGCTTTCGGTCATAGGCGCGAGGGAGAATAACCTCAAAAATATCGACGTCGATATCCCGCTCGGGGCTATGACCTGCGTCACCGGAGTTTCCGGCTCGGGCAAGTCGAGCCTTGTGAACGAGGTTATTTACAAAACCCTCGCCGCAGAGCTTAACAGGGCGCACTTAAGACCGGGACGGCATACGGAGATGCGCGGGCTCGAGGAGCTTGATAAGATAATCCAGATCGACCAGAGCCCGATAGGCAGGACGCCGCGCTCAAATCCCGCGACCTACACGGGGCTTTTCAACGACGTCCGCGAGCTCTTCGCCTCGACAACCGAGGCGAGGGAGAGAGGCTACGGGGCGGGGCGCTTCAGCTTCAACACGAAGGGCGGCCGCTGCGAGGCCTGCTCCGGCGACGGGCTTATAAAAATAGAGATGCACTTTTTGCCGGATATCTACGTCCCCTGCGAGGTGTGCAAGGGGAAGAGATATAACCGCGAGACGCTTGAGGTGAAGTATAAGAATAAGAACATCAGCGAGGTCCTTGAGATGACGGTGGACGAGGCGGTGGACTTCTTCGAGAATCTTCCGAAGATATACGGGAAGGTCAAGACCCTGCAGGAGGTCGGCCTGGGGTATATCAGGCTCGGCCAGCCGTCGACGACCCTCTCGGGCGGCGAGGCGCAGAGGGTAAAGCTCGCGACCGAGCTTCTGAGACCCGCCACGGGCAGGACGATCTACGTACTGGACGAGCCGACCACGGGACTTCATACGGACGACGTCTCCCGCCTGCTCGAGGTGCTCGGCAGGCTCTGCGACCAGGGCAACACGATAGTTATCATCGAGCACAACCTCGACGTTATTAAATGCGCCGACCACATAATCGACCTCGGGCCCGACGGGGGCGACGGCGGCGGCAGGGTGGTATTCACCGGCACGCCCGAGGAATGCGCCGCGGCTGAGGGCAGTAGGACCGGCGAGGTGCTGAGGGAATATTTCGAGACGCACCCCTATCAGATGTACCAGCAGGAATAAAGTTAAGAAATGCTTATAGCTGCCTAAAGCCTTCCCCTCGAGGGGAAGGTGGCTCGGCGAAGCCGAGACGGATGAGGTGTAGGCGCAAACGCGCCGTAAGATACGCCGAAAACAGCTCTCCCGCCGCTAAAGCGCCGGCCACCTCATCAGTCACTTCGTGACAGCTTCCCCTCGAGGGGAAGCCTTTGGGGCTGTGTGACTTCACGTTTCCTCCAATGTACTAACAGGAATAACGCAATCACCTCTCGGTGAATAGAATGCCGAGGGGTGATTTTTGATGCAGCAGAATATGAGCGCGGAGGAGATGGGACGGATATGGGACCGCGTCGCCCCGCCTCCTCCTCCGCCTCCGCCCGAGAGACCGGACAGGACGGAAGAGCTTTTGAGGGCGGCTGAGGACGCCGCCCGCCTCCGTGTCCTGTACGGAAGGCTCGCAAGGGGCAGAAACGCCGAGACTTTCAGGATGATGCAGAGAGAGACCGCGCGGACGGAGAGATTTCTTCTGAGAGAGCTCTTTATTATGAGCGGGGATATACGCGAGCTAAACCAGTCCCTGCCGCCGCAGCGAGGGCAGCTCAGCGAGCTGAGAACGGCGCTTGTAACCGAGGAGGGGCTTGAGCGGAAGCTTATACGCCTTGGGCGGGACGCAAGACGCGCAAGGGGAGCCTACGAGAACTTTGCCCGCCTCTCGCGCAGGCGTCAGGCGAGGCTTGAGGCCATGATAGACGGAATGATGAGATAAAAGATATCGCGTCCCGCTCCGCAAAGAACACGGGGCGGGACGCGATATTTAGGAGAAAATAAAAAGGCTGATTATAATACCGAGAACGTACTTGATAACGAGCTTATCCCTGAAGCAGTATAACACCGCGGTCAGGAGGACGAGCTCAATGCCGCACTCGGATCTTATAACGATCACCCAGAAGGTCGCCGCCAGGATGATAAGAAGGCTTATTATCACCCGCTCTATCATCTCGCGCCTTTCCGCAAGGCGCAGCCCGTACAGCATCACGAGGCAGACGGCAAGGCCGAGCATCGGATTCTGAGCGGAGAACTCCAAAACCTTTCCGGTCATGGCATAGTCGTAAGCAAATTCGCTTAAAACCGCCGTGATCGCGACGCCGCCGAGATAGTGCCCGTAGCTCGAGGTGTGGACAAAGCCCTCTACGAGGAGAAAGGCGAAGAGCGGCGGCAGAAGGCCGCGCATAAGCTGGATTATCGAGGCGACGCCGGACAGGGTCATCAGATTCGGATCTGCGTCCATCGCGGCGGAGAGAGTCTCCCCCGTGTAGGTATCGAGCCTTATCAGCCCAAGCTGGATGATGATCCTGCCCGCGGCGACGATCAGCATAATGACAGCGGCCGCGTTTTTCAGCCAGACCGCGGAAAGCCGGCGGTATCTTTGATTAAGGTGTGTTCTTAGATCAGGCATGGCAGTTTCTCCCAAAAACCCGCCCGAAGTGAGATCAGCCCTTGACCGATCCGCTTACGCTGACGGAGTAATACTTCTGCGTTGCAAGGAAGAGTGCCGCTATCGGTATCGAGATTATAACGGCGGCTGCGGCAAAGCTGCAGAACCACTGGTCGAGGTATTCTCGCTCGAGCATCTGATACATACCGACGGCGACGGTGTAGTAATCCTTATTCGGCCCGCAGAGCACCTTCGCAAGCATAAAGTCCTTAAACGGCCCGGCGAAGGAGGTTAGGAGGGTATATACGATTATCGGCTTGGAGAGCGGCATAATGATGTGCCTCAGCACCTGCCAGCGCGTGGACCCGTCGAGCATCGCCGCCTCGTCAAGCGAGATCGGTATCGTGTCGAAAAAGCCCTTTGCTATGTGGTAGCCCACTCCGGCGCCGCCGGAGTAAACGGCGATCATGGCAAGCCGCAGCATTGGTCCGTCAGTCCACCCGAGCATCTTGAATATGTAGTAGTTCGCGATCATCGACATAAAGCCGGGGAAGAGGTGGATGATCATCGCGAAGTTCATGAGCTTCTTCCTCGCCCTGAAGCGAAGGCGGGAGAGGGTGTAGGCGACGGAGACAACAAAAAAGGTGGAGAGTACGCAGGTGGCTACCGCCACGATGAGAGTGTTCAGCAGCATCTGCGGGAAGTTGAATACCGAGAAGTCGGTAAACAGCTTGATGTAGTTATCGAATGAATAGCTGGTGGGGAAGAAGGTGGAGCTGTAAGAGCCCTTGGTGCCGCGGAAGCTCGTGAGCAGGACCCAGAAGATGGGGACAAGCCATATTATGGCGAGCAGGGCGAGCAGAGCGTGCGCAAGGAAGATCAGTATCCTCTTGCGAAGCGGTTTTTTAACGATTCTGCCACTCATCTGAAGCCCTCCTCGTTCTTATAGGATCCGCTGTACCGGAAGGTCAGCAGTGATACGACGCTCAGCGTAAGGAAGGTCATTATTCCGATAACCGCGCCGACGTCGTAGAACTGGTTGTCGATAGTGAGCTTATACAGCCAGGTGATCAGAAGATCCGTCTCTCCGGCGGTGGATTCAACCGCCCTCGGCAGACCTCCCGAGGTCAGGAATATAACATTAAAGTTGTTGATGTTCCCCGTAAACGAGGTGATGAGATAGGGGGTTGTCACGAAGAGCATATAGGGCAGGGTGATCTTTCTGAAGGTCACGAAGGGACCCGCTCCGTCAACCCTTGCCGATTCGTAAAGATCCTGGGGTATGTTCTGCAGGATGCCGGTGATCTGTAAAAGAACGTAGGGCACGCCGACCCAGATGTTGACGATCACGACCGTTATCCTCGCCCACCACTTATCCGTAAAGAACGGGAGGGGCGAGCTTATCCAGCCCAGGTTTTGCAAAAGGACGTTCACCGCCCCGTTAGGCTGGAGCATCTGACGGATGATAAGAAGGGTGACGAAATGCGGCACCGCTATCGTAAGCACGAAGCAGAAGCGCCAGAATTTCTTGGCCTTTATCTCCTTCCAGTTGATGAACAGAGAGAGGAGCATACCGAGGAAATAGTTCGAGAAGGTCGCGAGCAGCGCCCAGACGATGGTCCAGCGGAGCACCGACCAGAAGGTCTGACCGAGGCCCGTGTCCATATTGAACAGGCGGCGGAAGTTATCGAGCCCGACCCAGTCAAACTGCACGAGCTTCATATCAAGAACGCTGTAGTTCGTGAACGCCATGCTCATCATAAAGAGAAGCGGGAGAATGGTGAACATCAGAACGCCGAGGATCGGGAGAGACAGAAGAGTGACGTGCAGCCTCTTGTCGAAGAGATCGCGGACGTCCTCCACGATGGTCTTCGCCTTACCGCCTTTTTTGCAGGCGACCTCCGCCTTGTACGCGCTTTTAACGGAGAGGCACATAAGCAGAACGACGGCAAGGAGAACGGCGACGGTAATTATCCCATAAAGCAAAATGGGAAGCGAGCGGTCGCCATCTGTATACTCAAAAATGCTCTTTGCTTCATTCCAAACCTTTTCCGGTTTAACGTCGCCGAGCGTGACAAGCTTAGACAGATGGAATGCGCCCGAATTAATCATATAAAGTATGATACCCACCTCAGCGGCGAGGTAGAGCGCTCCCTTTACAAACTGCTTTCTAATAAGGCAGCCCCATCCGCAGATAACTGCGGATAGGGTTACCATAAATGAGCCGTTTTTAAGGGCATACCATACGCTTATGTCATTTTCAGAACGGAGTTTCTTTTCCTTAGACATATCTTCCACGCCCTTCAGAGTCAGAGATTATCCGATGCCGGAGGAGTTGACGGCGACCTTGAAGGCTTCGGTCTTCTCAGCAGCGTTCTCGTGGGTCACGATACCGTCGCGGATCTCGGTGCCCATGCTCTCGGCGGGAGACCAGTAATAGGAGAACTCAGTGTAGCTCGCGCGGGATATGGCAATCTTGGTAACGGTCTCGGAGTCAACGAGGCAGATAGGATCGGACTGGACCTCGGCGGTGAGCTTAAGCTCGCAGGGAACGTAGCCTCTGAGCTCGTAGTGGGCCTTCTGGCCCTCGTAGCTGGCGAGGTAAAGGGCGAGGTTAAGAGCAACCTCGGGATAGGCGGTGGTGGACTTGACGCCTACGGCCTTGGCGGAGGTGAAGGGTCTGATCTGGCAGTTGACGCCGTCGATCATAACGGAGGGGAGAATGGCAACGCCGAAGTTGTCGCCGAGAATCTCCTTGGTCTGGGTGGCCTGCCAGGTGCCGCAGATGTAAGCGGCGCAGTTGCCCTCGCGCATCATGGAGATGGCGTCGGCAGGCTCGGCAACGATGAAGTTCTCGTTCTGAACGAGGTCTACGAGGCAGTTAGTGACAGCGGTGCCCTTGGCTCCGCCAACCTGGATGCCGTCAGCGCGGTTGCTTCCGTCAGCGCCGAAGAAGGTGCAGCCGTTGGCAAGATAGAAGGCGGCGAGATAATAGCCGTTCGCGAGGGGGAAGGCAACCTTGCCCTTGGTCAGCATGGTGTCGAGGGACTTTACGTCCTCCTCGGTGAAGACGCTCTTGTCATAGTACATAAAGTAAGTATCGGTGGTGATGGGAACACCGTAGAGGCCGCCGTCGTAGGTAAGGCAGTCGACGAGGGAAGCGGGATAGTTAGCGGTTACGGCGTCCTTGTACTTGCCGCCCCACTCGGTGAGGGAGTCGGAGTTGCAGAGGTTCTCAAGCTTGGTGGAGCCGAAGAGGAAGACGTCAGCGGCGGCGTCAATATCCTGGGGGACCATCTTGCCGGCGTCAGACTCGGAGGCAACGCCATACTCGAAGGTGATGTCCCACTCGGGATGGAGCTCGTTGAACTGGTTGCACATGGTGACGACCCACTCGCCGAGATCGGGGTTCTGGTCCTCAGAGGGGCTCCAGACCTTGAGGGATACGGGGATGGGGGTCACGGGCTCGGTGGTTGTGCCGGGGTCGGTCGGGGTAGTCGTGCCGGGGTCAGTCGGGGTAGTTGTGCCGGGGTTAGTCGGGGTGGTCGGGGTGGTCGGGGTGGTGTCGGGGGTCCCGGTGGAGCCGCTGCAGCCCGCCACGAGGGCGGCTACCATACATACGGCCAGCAGGAGAGTAGTATTGATTTTGGTCATTATCCTGTGATAGAATAAGAAACAACAGGAAACGATCAGTTACGTGCGTTTTTAATGCCGTTCTGTTTCGCAAATGTTTCGTAAAAATCTCCCCGTTTCGGAGGTGAAACGATGAGGACGAATTATCATACCCATACAAAGCGCTGCCTTCACGCCTTCGGGACTGAGGAGGACTATATAAGCTCCGCCCTTAACGCGGGGGTCTCCGTTCTCGGCTTTTCAGATCATGCGCCCTTTCCCGACGTGGATTACGGCTACCGTATGCCGTACAGCGAGCTGAGGGAGTATTTTGCGGCGGTCGACAGGCTGAGGGAGGAGAGAGCGGATGACATTATAATAAAAAAGAGCCTCGAGATCGAGTACCTGCCGCAGTATGTGGAGTATTACGAGCGGCTTCTTGAGATTGAGAAGGTGGATTATCTCCTGCTCGGCGAGCATTTTTATATAAACGGGGCGGGCGAGTTTCATAATATAACCCAGGCGACGGGTACGGAGGCTTATCTTGATTATGCGAAGGCTATTGCCGCCGCCCTCGAAACCGGATATTTTCGTATGCTCGCGCATCCCGATCTGTTTACCATCAACAAGCTTGCATGGGACAGAAACTGCGACGCGGCGACGGATATCATTCTGAGCGCCGCCGTTAAGGCAGGAACGGTGCTGGAGTTTAACGCGAACGGGTACAGGCGCGGGATCCACGACTATCCCGACGGCAGAAGGCATATGTATCCGCATGAAAAGTTCTGGGCAGCCGCCAAGGGCACCGACCTTCACGTTATGGTCGGCTCCGACTGCCACGAGCCATATCAGGTTTGGGACGAGTGCATGGACAGGGCGGTCGATTATTTAAAGGAGAGGGGTATCACCCCCATAGAGTTGCTTGAGTAAAGAACGGAGAAAACGATGAACATTCGAGAGATCGCAAGGCTGGCGGACGTCACGCCCGGCACCGTGTCAAAGGTGCTGAACAATTATCCGGATATTGGCGAAGCCACGAGGAAGCGCGTTTTGAAGATTATCGAGGAGAATCAGTATGACCCGAAATCCAATCAGCGCGCGAAATCGGGGACGGAGACTATCCGCGTGGCTCTCGTGACCGAGGGCGTCTATCTCCATATCCACAGCATTTATGAAGATTCGCTCTCGATCCGCCTGCATAACGCGGGATATTCCATCGTTTCCTTCCACGATAACTATTTTGCCCAGGATAAAACCGAAAAGCTTCTTGAGCTCATTGCGAACGCGGAGCGGGACAAGGTCAGCGGCATAATATATATAGGCGGAAACTTTGACAGGGTGGACAGCGCGGAATTCTCAAAGCTCCCCTGTCCCACCGTGTTTATAAACACCGTTCTGCCGTTCCACACGGACGAAGCCCCCTATTCAAGCGTTACCGTGAGCCATATGGAGACGGCGTTCGACCAGATGCGCTGCCTTATCGAGAAGGGGCACCGGGATATAGCCACGGTGATATCCTCCCGGATAGACAACAGCGTTTACGGGCTGAGGGCAAACGGGTATATGGCCGCCCTCCGCCAGAGCGGGCTCGAGCATAACATCGAAAACTTCATCGAGAGCGACTATCAGTCAGACAAGGCATATTGCAATCTTCTGTCGTTCCTCAATGAGCATCCGGAGATAACGGCGGTCTGCTGCCAGTCTCATCTTAACATGGCAGCCTGTTTTTTCATTTCAGAAGCAGATAAGACTTGCTTAATATTTCCTTACTTCTCCTTCTGATCTCCCTCGCCCAGCTTATAGTTCGGCATGAGCTGCAGCTTGTGGAGGTTCAGGCGGTGCATCCGGTCGATCTTCTTCCGGATCTCTTCCATAGTCTCCCAATAGTAATCTGTGCACAGGTTGTTGCCAAGGAAACGGACCTCGATGCCGGATGCGGCTTTCGGCAGCGCCTCAATGGCAGCCTTCATACGCGGCACGTAACCGTGGTGGTCGGCACCCCATACGTCGATGACGCGGTCA
>ONTN01000173.1 GCA_900320765.1 uncultured Eubacteriales bacterium | reverse complement strand
TTTTCAACGAGGGCTGGGGACAGTTCGAGGCGGCGAGAGCCTACGAAAAGCTCAAAAAGCTCGACCCGACCCGCTTTATCGACTCCGCCTCCGGCTGGTATGCCTCAGAAAAAAGCGACGTCGAATCGCGGCATATCTATTTTAAAAAGCTCTCCCTCGGGAAAGAGGACATGGCCCAGCTATTGAGCGAGTTCGGAGGCTGGTCGTATAAAATACCGGAACACAGCTTCACCCTAAAAAAGACCTTCGGGTACAGAAAATATTCAGAGAGAGCCGACTTTATCCGCGACCTGCGGAAGCTTTACTTAGACGAGGTCGTTCCACTTGCGAGAGCGGGGCTCTGCGGCGCGGTCTATACCCAGCTTTCCGACGTGGAGGACGAGACGAACGGGTTTTTCACCTTCGACAGACAGGTGCTGAAGGTAAAGCCCGAGGAGCTTTCCGAAATAGCCGGAGAGCTTCAAAGAGCAGTAAGTGAATAAAAAACCAGGGGCGCGAATAATATCGCGCCCCTGTTCTATATTCGGGTTATTACTTCGTCACGCTGACGATGTGGGGATTTGCGCCCTCATACCAGTAAAGGTAGCCGAAGACGCTGATAACGTCGCCGGGCTGGAGGGACTTGACGGTCTCGTAAACGTCGGTGCCGGGGCCGGTGAGATAGCTCTCAACGGTGAAGCTGTAAACGGCGTCGCCGTACTGAACGTCGAAGTAGAGGTCGTTTCCGTCAGAGCCGGAGTTGTCCCAGTTATAATAGAAGGCGGCTCCGGTGTCGTCCTTCGCCACAACGGTGAGGTCGACCATTCCGAAGAGGAAGTTCTGATACTGAACGTCGAGCACCTGATCGTCGGTAAAGTACACGGGGGAGGCATAGAACGTGCCGTCAAGCAGCTCGAGGGTGGCGTCGACTATCTCGACCTCGCCAGCCCACTCGCCCTTGAAGCCGGTCACTCTGACCTTCTGACCCTCGACGAGCTGGGCATAGAGCTCCTCGGAGCAGGCGGCGTTGTATGCAAAGTAGGCTCCGTCGGGATCGGCGAGATAGAGGGTCGCCTTGTTGTCCCACCAGCTCTGCTTCGCCTGAACGTAGGCCTCGATAACGACCTCAGAATCAAGCTCGGCGGCGGTGTAGTCGGCGTAGCTCATAGCGTCGGCGCTGTTCGGCGTAACGTTGCTCTCAACAGCCTCAGCGGCGACGATGTGGGGATTAAGCCCCTCGTACCAGTAGAGGTATCCGGTGAAGTTGTAACGCAGGCCGGGAACGTAGCTGCCGTTTTCAAAGAAGTTGTAAATATCGGTGCCGGGGCCGGTGAGATAGCTCTCAACGGTGAAGCTGTAGGTCTTGTAGCCGGAGACGACGTTGAAATAGATGTCGTTTCCGCTGGAGCCGGAGTTATCCCAGTTGTAGAAATAGGCGGTCTCGGGAGCCTTGAGAGCGCCGGTGACGGCGGTGAAGGTAACGTACTCGTTCTGATGGGCGAGGAGAGCTTCCTCGTCGCCGAGGAGATCGGTCACGTCAAGAGGCTCGGCAATATAGGTATCGCCCTCGAGGATCTCAAAGGTGGCGTCGGTTATCTCGACCTCGCCCGCCCACTCGGACTTGTAGCCGGTGACGCGGATCTTCGTGCCGGGGACGAGAAGGGAGGAATCCTCCTCAGAGCAGGCCATATTGTAGAGGAAGTAGGCTCCGTCGGGGCTCTGAGCGTAAACGGTGATCTTGTTATCCCACCAGCTCTGATGCGCCTGAACGTAGGTCTCAACGGTGACCTCGGTATCGAGGGGGGCGGCAACGTACTCCGCGTGGGTCATAACGGTGACCTCGGGAGTGGGCTCAGGCTCGGGCTCGGGTGTAGGCTCGGGCTCGGGAGTGGGTTCAGGCTCGGGAGTGGGCTCCGGATCGGTCTGAGGCGCGGGCTCGTCCGGCTTATCGGTCTTTTCGCCGCCGGCGCAGGCCGCGATGGCAAATACCATCACAAGGGCAAGCAGCATAGCGATGATTTTTTTCATTTCTATTCTCCTTTGACAGAAATTTTGGATCTTGAGGTCATTATATCTGAAATTACGGATAAATCAAGGTTTTTTGCCCTTTTTCTTCCGAATCAGAATTACAAGGTTATACGCTCCTATCAGCACCCAGAGGACCGCGACCGCGACGATAAGGGCGACGGCGCCCGAAGGGAGCGGGCCGAGAGCGGGATCCGTGACTTTGGTAGCCGCGTTATCGCCGGAGGGCTGAGCCGTGCCGCTCCCGTCGTCGGCGGTCGCCGCAGGCTTAACGGTTATCTGATCGAGATGGTACTCCTTTTTCATATCGGAAAACAGCTTGTCGATATAGGCGTCGTCGACAGTCTGCTTGCGCCTTGCGGACTTCGTTACGCTCTCGATCATCTGACCCGCCGCGTCGCGCAGGGAGGTGGAGCCGTTGAATACCGGGGTCGTAAAGGTGTTCTCCGTGTTCGCCATAAGAAGCTTCGAGGCGGCTATCTTGACCGCGTAGTGCTCGGCGTCCTCGCCTGAGCGGGAGAGGTAGTCGAGGTATTCCGGGCTGTTTTGAGCCTTAAGAGTTACGGGGACGTAGCCCTCCGTCTCGGCGTAGGCCGTCTGAACGTCGTTCGTTATAAGAAACTGGGCGAAGAGCCAGCTCGCGAGGACCTCCTGCGGATCGGCCTTGTTGAAGATGCAGACCGATGGGCCCTGACTTATCATCTTCGGAGCGGACGGGTCAAACTGGGGTATCGGCATTACCACGGTTTCGAACTCTACGAGGTTTTCCGGCGCGATATCCACGAGGGGGGCGTCCGAGCCCATCCAGGTGGCGCCCGCCGTGCTGTCCACGGCGAATATGCATTGTCCCGCGTTCAAAAAGTTTGCGGGGTAGCTCGAG
>ONTN01000172.1 GCA_900320765.1 uncultured Eubacteriales bacterium | reverse complement strand
GGCGTCGATAAGATAAGAATCAACCCGGGCAATATCGGCTCTGTGGACAGAGTGCGCGCCGTTGCGAGAGCCTGCGAGGAAAGAAGTGTGCCGATCAGGATCGGGGTAAATTCCGGCTCGGTCGAAAAAAACATACTTACAAAATACGGCGGACCGACGCCCGAGGCGCTTGTCGAGAGCGCTCTCGGCCACGCGAGGATACTTGAGGACGTCGGCTTTGGGGATATCTGCATCTCCGTAAAAAGCTCAGACGTAGTTACGACTGTGAAGGCGTACAGGCTCTTGAGCGAGAGCTGCGGTTATCCTCTCCACCTCGGCGTCACCGAGGCGGGAACGGAATACCTCGGCGCGATCAATTCAGCCGTAGGCATAGGCGCTCTGCTGCTCGACGGGATAGGCGACACGATCCGCGTTTCTCTCACCGCCGATCCTCTGCGCGAGGTGCCGGCCGGTATAGCCATTCTGAAGGCCGCCGGACGCAGACTGGGCGGAGTTAAATTCGTATCCTGCCCGACCTGCGGAAGAACTGAAATCGACCTTATCTCCCTCGCAAACGAGGTGCAGGGAAGGCTTGAGGGAATTAACAGGGATATAACCGTGGCCGTAATGGGCTGCGTTGTAAACGGACCCGGAGAGGCGAGAGAGGCCGATTACGGAATCGCCGGGGGAAAGGGCGAGGGCCTTATATTCAAAAAGGGCGAGATAGTGAAGAAGGCGCCCTTTGAAGCCCTTGCCGATGAGCTTATCGAGCTCATAGAAAGAGACTGAATAGATCGACTGGAGATAGAAAATGCCATCGGAAAACACGGTGCCGTTTCTCGATATGTTCCCTTGCTGCGGAACAGGCGGCCTTTCGGATTACCTTAAGGGCTGCGAGATAATAGACTGCACGGTAGATAAAAACGCAAGAGAGATAAATATGCGCGCGAGGTTTACCTCGTTTGTCCCGCCCGTTTATATTTCAGAGGCGGAGCGCATCATAATGGGGGAGTTCTCGCTCCGCTCCTGCCGCATTTCACCGGTTTTTCCGGATTCTTCAGATCCCGGAAAGAAGGAGAAAAAGAAAAGCGACGCCGGAGTAAAGCCGATATTCGGGAAGCTGCCAAAGGGGAAGATAACCCCGATGTCGGAGCTCAATATCGAATCGGGTAAGGTAATAGTTCAGGGCAGCATATTTGCCGATAACTCCCGCGATATAGTAAAGTCCGGGGCGTACGTGCTCAGTATAGACGTCACCGACGGAACGGACTCTGTAAGAGTAAACCAGTTCATTAAAGATGAGGAAACCATCTCCGCCGTTAAAAAGCTCAGCGTCGGCATGAACGTCACCGTTTACGGAACGATGACGATGAACCGCTTTGACGGGGAAGTGCTCGAGCCGCGAGCCATAGCTACCGCGCCCGCAAAGATGCCGAGGACTGACGACGCGCCTGAGAAGAGGGTAGAGCTGCACCTGCATACCCGCTATTCCACAATGGACGCGCTCACAGACCCGAAGGCGGTTATTAACAGGGCTATTTCATGGGGGCACCCCGCCATCGCGATAACCGACCACGGCGTTTGCCAGGCCTTCCCCGACGCTATGAAGGCGGCGGGGGATAAGATAAAGGTCATCTACGGCGTCGAGGGCTACTACATAAACGACGTTGACGATAAGGTCGCCGTTTCCGGTACGGAGGATATGACCTTTCCCGGAGCCTACGTCGCCTTCGATATTGAGACCACGGGGCTCAATTCACAGACCGAGAGGATAATCGAGATCGGCGCCGTTCTCTTCAAGAACGGAAAAAGCGCGGACCGCTTTCAGACCTTCGTAGACCCGGAAAAGCATATCCCGCTTGAAATAACGAGGCTTACCGGGATAACCGACGAGATGATCGAGGGCGCGCCCAATGAAGAAACGGCCATAAAAAGCTTCTTTGAGTTTGCCCAAAAGCTTCCGCTCGTCGCGCATAACGCGAATTTTGATATCGGCTTTATGGACGAGACGGCGAAGAGACACGGCATTGACTTTGCGCCGACCTTCATCGACACCCTCGCTCTGGCGCAGGCGATGCAGCCTCAGCTGAAAAACCACAAGCTCGACACCGTCGCCCTCGCTCTTGAGCTGCCGGACTTCGAGCACCACAGAGCCTCGGACGACGCCCTCACCTGCGGCCTTATCGCCGCAAGGTATTTTGATATGATGGCGAGGGACGGAGTTGAGAAGCTCTCCGAGGTCAACGACTACGTTCTGCCGAAGCGGAGGCAGGCGGCGCAGAGCCGAAGGCTCAGGCCGATGCACATCATCGTTTTAGCGAAGAACCAGACGGGTATCAAGAATCTTTACAGGATAGTCACAAAAAGCCACCTTGACTTTTTGAAGCGCAACCCGATAATGCCCAAGAGCCTTTTGATGGAATACCGCGAGGGGCTTATAATCGGCTCGGCCTGCGAGGCCGGCGAGGTCTTCCAGTCCGTTGCCGACCACAGGTCGAGGGCGGAGCAGAGAAGGCTTGCGAGCTTCTATGATTACCTCGAGATACAGCCTATATGCAACAACGCGTTTATGCTGCGCGGAGAAAAGCCGAAGGCTAAAAACGAGGAGGAGCTTCGGGACTTTAACCGCAGGATAGTCGAGCTCGGCGACGAGCTCGGAAAAATGACCGTCGCCACCGGAGACGTCCATTTTCTCGACCCGGAGGACGAGATATTCCGCCATATCCTGCTTACGGCGAAGGAATTTGACGATGCGGACAAGCCCCTGCCCATTTACTTCCGCACGACGGATGAGATGCTCGCTGAGTTTTCCTATTTCGGCGACAGGGCTCGAGAGCTCGTAATAACAAATCCGAATAAGATAGCCGATATGGTCGAGAGTGTAAGGCCGCTCCCGCCCGCCGGCAAGCTCTTCGCCCT
>ONTN01000169.1 GCA_900320765.1 uncultured Eubacteriales bacterium | reverse complement strand
CTGAGGAACAGGAACGGAAAGTCCGGTTATTCCGTTAAAAATCTCAACGAAAAAGCCGGTATATTTATATGCGATCAGAAGGCCGATATTGAGGATTACGGCGAGAAGGACCGAAAGCTTATCCCATTTTTTGCCCGCCGCGCCGAGGCCGAACAGGTAGTTCAGTATGATCGATATTATCATGATCATAACCGCCACAGGCTCGCCGAAGGCGTAGAAAATCAGGCTCGCTGCGGCAAGTATCACATTTCTCGCGCTGGTGTTGCGGATAACGGCGTAGAGAATAAACGTCGCCGGCAGGAGCATAAACAGAAATGTAACTGAGCTGAATGTCATTTATCAGGTCCTCTTATTACAGCTCCGCCTGAAGCTTTCTGAACTTTGCGGACTTCGTCGCGACGGTGCTGAAGGAGGACTCGGTGGGAACGTCGTTCATACCGGACTCAATGTAGTTGCGAAGGACGCCGACAAGGATGAAGGGGCGCACAAACGTGGAGTGAATAATCCCCCAGATTATAGCTCCGCAGAGGACGGCGGCGGCGATCACAAGAATGGCGGGATCGGAGAGGAATCTGAGCTTATCATTCGATTCCGCAAAAATCTTGGCAGCTTCGGCAAAGAAAGCGGGGAATCTGGAAAGGATGGCGTAGGCAATGACGGCGAATATGCCGCCTATGACGAGGAAGGAGGCTATGCCCATTCCGAATATGCGGCCCATATTGCGAAGCAGAGTCTTTCCGTGGCGGAAGAAGAGCACAGCGCCCTCGCAGGTGGCTTTGCCCGCGCTCTTATCCTTGCGGTAGAAGACCCAGCCGAGGCAGCAGTCGCAAAGGTAAGATACGAGAGTGTTTACTGCGGTCGAGACGGTGGAACCGACGGCAGAGCCGGTATCGCCACCGACAGAGTTGCCGACCTTTGTGATGACTCTGCCGAGCTCGGCAAAAATGCCCCTTATGACTCCGGTAACGGCAAAGAAGGCTGCGACGGTAGCGAAGCGCTCCTTTACAACGCGCCTGCCCTCCGCCTTGACGTCGTCAGGGAGAGAGCCCTCGGTTATGCCGCGCGTCATCATTGCGATCTGCGCCGCCTTGCAGCGGTATGAGACAAAGCGGGAAATGATTGCCGCGATAATGAGACCCACGATAGCGCCGATCACAAGGCCGATGATTCCGTTGTCAAAGGTCTTCTCGGCAATCAGCATACCGCCCACGGCAAGCGCCGCAAACAGGACTAAAGAGAGAAGGTCGATGACCAGCTTCTTGAGAGAAAACGACAGGGTGCGGGAATATAACTCTTTGTTCGACATTTCAAATCCTCCTTAAAGGTTTTAGTTAGTCTATATAATACCACCTTCTCACCAATTTGTCACCAGCAAAAGCAAAATTTGTCGGATTATTTGTTTCGCGGCGGGAATGCGAAAACTTCGGACATTCTCGCTTATTGGTGTTGCTCTTTTCTCCGCGATTTGGTAAAATAACAGTAAGCTGACGGTACCTATAAGAACACGGTTTTGACGGGCATTTTTCCGCCAAGTCCGCGTCAGCCGCCTTGATAATACAACAAGTATTGTCTGCGGTGCCTTCCTCTACTTGACGAAAAACTGCTCCGTCAAAACTGCAAGGCACATCACAGCGAGTAATTTTCGCGGGATTTTTGTTCCGCTCGCGGGATTTTTGTTCCGCGAAGCGCAGATGGGCTGACGCCCATCAAGCGACAAGGGGCAAAAAGCGCCGAAAAGGACCGCTGTGAGGCGTGTTCTTACAGGTGCCGTCAGCTTAACGACACAATCACGGGAGGGTCTTTATGAATCTAACCGAGGCCGTTGAAGAATATAAAAAAGCGCAAAAGGCGGGACAGAAGGAGCTGCGCGACCTTACCGCGCGCGGGCTGAACGCATACCCCGCAGTTTTGGACGAGCTGCTGCCCGATATATCCCAGCACTCAGTACAGGAGCTCCCCGTTCAGGAGATACCTATCGAGCGTATTATCGGCGTAAAGAGCGCCGGAAGGGTCACGGCTTTTACTGCCGGATTTTTGCCACTTTTAGATCCGGACACCGAATTCGGCACTAAGTGGATCGCGCTATGCGGCGCTCACCTCTCCGAGGTCGGCATCCGCGACCCGATCACAGTTTACGAATACCTCTGCGATTTCTACGTTCTTGAGGGCAACAAGCGCGTCAGCGTCCTAAAGCATTTCGGCGCCGCCACGATTCCGGCCGTAATAAAGCGGGTAATCCCCACCGAGTCGGACGATCCCGCAGTTAAGGCATACGGGGAATTTCTCGATTTTTACAAGCACACGAAGCTTTATTCGATAAAGCTCACGAAGCCCGGAGAGTACGCGAAGCTTCTCGCCTTTCTCGGGCGAGAAAAGGACGAGGACTGGACTACTGAAGAAAGCCGCGCCTTTTCCACCCTGTACCACCGTTTCCGCGAGGCGTTCTCATCTCTCGGAGGTGAGCACGAGGGGCTGAGCCCCGCCTCCGCCCTTCTCAAGTGGCTTGAGGTCTACCCATTCTCTAAGCTGTCCGAGCTCTCCTCCACCGATCTTAAAAAAAGCCTTTCCGGGCTTTGGAGCGACGTTAAGGCCGGAGAGCCAGTCAGCGTGCAGACGATGCCGGACGAGGACTTGAAGCCGAAGCATATCATAGCCTCGATAATAAGCCCCCCGAAGGCGCATCTAAACGTGGCCTTTATAAACCAGCGCGACGTTTCACTGAGCCTTTGGACGCTGTCGCACGACCAGGGCAGGCAATATTTGCAGCAGGCGCTCGGCGACAAGGTCACGGCGAGGAGCTATTTTAACGCGGATAACCCCGAGATCGCGGAAAGCCTTATCGAGCGAGCAGTTACCGACGGGGCCGAGGCCGTTTTCACGACTACGCCCTCTATGCTGCGCCCGACGCTGAAGGTCGCGGTCAAATACCCGAAGGTCAAATTCTTCAACTGCTCGGCCGACGTGCCTTTCTCCAGCGTCCGCGGCTATTACTTCCGCGCCTACGAGGGCAAGTTCATCACCGGCGCTATCGCCGGGGCGATGGCGAAGGATAACCGGATAGGCTACGTCGCCTCCTACCCCATTCTCGGCGTTCCCGCCTCAATAAACGCCTTTGCTCTCGGCGCTCAGATAACGAATCCGGACGCAAGGGTCGTTGTCCGCTGGTCCTGCCTAATGGGCGACAACGCGGAAAACCTCGCCGGGGAGGGCTTCTCGGTGGTATCAAACCGCGACGTGCCTACGATGGACGACTGGTATTTGAAATACGGGGAGTTCGGCACCTTCTCCGTCAGTCCCGCCGGGGAATACACTCCCCTCGGCTCGCCCTGCTGGGTATGGGGCAGCTTTTATGAAAAGGCAGTTCGCGCCATCCTCGCGGGCTCTCTCGATTCGGGCAAGGCTCAGACCGACCCCGTTAACTACTGGCTCGGTATGGACAGCGGTGTTATCGACGTGAATCTCTCCGACGAGCTTCCGGACGGACTGCGTTTCCTTGCCGAGAATCTGCGCCGCAGCCTCAAGAGCGGCGAGCTCGACCCCTTCAAGCGGGTGATCCGCTCGCAGGACGGAACGCTGAAAAACGACGGAACGGTCTCCTTTACCGCCGACGAGATACTTCATATGGACTGGCTCTGCGACAACGTGGAGGGCAGGATACCCGAATATGAGGAGATACGACCGATGAGCCGGGAGCTTGTGAGAGAGCTCGGCGTTCACAAGGCCGCCATCCCGCCCGAAAAGGAGGCCGCCAAGTAAATGAAAATACTGGCCGTTTCAGATGAGGAGAGCCCATATCTCTGGGATCACTATATCCCCGGCAGGCTGAAAGAATACGATCTCATAATATCCGCCGGGGATCTCAAGCCCGATTACCTCTCCTTTCTCGTGACGATGGCGCGCTGCCCCGTGCTCTTTGTTCACGGAAATCACGACGAGATATACGATTCGCACCCGCCCGAGGGCTGCGACTGCATCGACGACGCCCTCGTAACCTATAACGGCGTCCGCATCCTCGGTCTCGGCGGCTGTATGCGGTATCACCCTGGGAAGTATCAGTACACGGAGGCGGAGATGCGCCGGAGGATACATAAGCTGAGGCACGCGATAAAAAAGGCGGGCGGCGTCGATATTCTCGTCACCCACTCCCCCGCCCGCGGTCTCGGCGACAGGGACGACCCAGCCCACCGCGGCTTTGAGTGCCTGCGCGAGCTTTTGGGCGAGCTTAAGCCCGAGATAATGCTCCACGGGCACGTCCACCCCCAGTACGATTTCTCCCTTGTAAGGGAGCTGAGCTATGGCGAGACACGGATAATAAACGTCTCCGACCGCTTCGTCCTTGATTATTCGGACAAGCCTCATCCCGAAAAGGACGATAAGCGCATAGTTTGGAAAACGAGGCACAAGGTCAGGGATTTTGATCCCTGGGAGTAAAGCAAATAGAAAGCACAAAAAAGCACGGCGGGCTTTCCCGCCGTGCTTTAGCTTTAGCTATCTATTACTCTTCTATTTTTTTGCGAACGATCACGGCCGCGGTCAATGCGGCAAGAACGGAGAGGCAGATCCAAAGGCCGGTAAGCCTTGTATCTCCGGTATCGGGCATATTGTCAAGCGGGGTCTCGTCATCGGCGATCTCAGTCTCGCTCTCTCCGGAAGGTCCGGGCGCAGGCTCGGGCTCGGGCGTTGGCTCAGGATCGGGAGTGGGCTCGGGCTCGGGCTCC
>ONTN01000167.1:1710-4807 GCA_900320765.1 uncultured Eubacteriales bacterium | reverse complement strand
TTGTACTATTCTCCAAAAATGATGCGTTCTATTGACAATTATTGTTGATTGCGCTAAAATTACCCTGTATTTAAGCCTGTTTTTGGTGCAAGCCGCCCAAAATATACAGTCTGATTGCGTTCTGCTCGGTTATTCTCGGCAATTCGCCGTTGAGTAATAATAAATAATTTTTGGAGGAAATTATGAAAAAGATTCTCGCATTTGTTCTTGCCCTCGCGATGGTATTTGCTCTCGTCGCCTGCGCAGGAGAGACCAAGACCGAAGAGAACGTCCAGGTCGGTATCGTTCTCCCCACCAAGGATGAGCCCCGCTGGCTTCAGGACGAGGCTTCCTTCACCGAGGCTCTGAAGGCCGCCGGCTTCACCTCCGAGGTTATGTTCTCCCAGGGTTCTCCCGCGACTGAGCAGACCAACGTCGAGGCGCTCATTGAGAAGGGCATAAAGGTTCTCGTTATCTGCGCTCATGACGCTACCGCCGCAGGCGCCACCGTCAAGAAGGCTCATGACGCCGGCATCACCGTAGTTTGCTACGACCGTCTTATCACCGGTACCGATGCAGTTGACTACTACGTAACCTTCGACTCCTTCGCAGTCGGCGTTGCTCAGGGTCAGTACCTCATCGACAAGTATGCCGGCAAGACCAATGTTCCTCTCTATCTCTATTCCGGCGCTGTCACCGATAACAACGCGTTCATCTTCTTCGCCGGCGCCTGGTCCGTACTTAACGCCGCCGTTCAGAACGGCCAGTTCGTAGTTGAGAACTGCCCCGCCATTTCCGACTACACCGGCAAGGCTCTTGACGCCGAGAAGGATCACGAAGTCCTCGCCGGCATCCTCGGCACCATCACCACCAACTGGGATTTTGCCACTGCTAAGTCTCTTGCCGAGGGCAACCTCGTTGCCAACGAGGCCTCCCAGAAGGGCGACGTTGCCATCCTTGCTCCTAACGACGGTACCGCCCGCGCTATCGCTGACGCCTTTGCCGCTGACTCCGCTGTCACCAGCTACGTCATCACCGGTCAGGACGCCGAGATGGCCTCCCTCAAGTACATTCAGGACGGCAAGCAGAGCATGACCGTTTGGAAGAACACCGCCACCCTTGCCAAGACCACCGTTACCCTCGTTTCTGACATTCTCGGCGGCAAGACTCCTGCCAACGCCACCGCTTCCTACAACAACCAGGTAAAGGACGTTCCCTCCGTCCAGGAGAAGGTCACCGTTCTTGACAAGGATAACCTCCAGCAGTACATCGACGCCGGCAACTTCAGCCAGGCTGATATCGACGCTGCGAAATAATTCTAATTAGCTAAGCCTTTCGGCCGGCCCTCAGGTTCGCCTTTGGGCCGGCTATTCCTTAATATTGCGGGGGGGATGTCAATGGATAACGAATATATCCTTGAAATGAGGAACATCACCAAGGAGTTCCCCGGCGTAAAGGCGCTGGATAACGTAAACTTCAAGGTGAAGCGCGGCGAGATCCACTGTCTCGTCGGCGAAAACGGAGCCGGAAAATCCACGCTGATGAAGGTGCTCTCCGGAGTTTGGAAATACGGCACCTACACCGGCGATATAGTATACGAGGGCGAGGTGCAGCAGTTCCGCACCATCGCTGACAGCGAGGCGAAGGGAATAGCAATAATCTATCAGGAGCTTGCGCTTTTCCCCGAGCTTCCGATCTATGAAAACATCTACTTCGGCCACGAGATAATGAAGGGCAAACAGATCGACTGGAACGAGACCATCGTCCGTTCCAAGGAGATGCTTGACAAGGTCAGACTCCACGTCGATCCCTCGATGCCTGTCAAGAGGCTGAATACAGGCAATCAGCAGCTTGTTGAGATCGCGAAAGCCCTCTCGAAAAACTGCAAGCTGATAATCTTTGACGAGCCGACGTCCTCACTGAACGAGGACGACAGCCAGAACCTCCTGAAGCTCATGCGCGAACTGAAGGAGTCGGGAATAACCTGCATCATGATCTCTCACAAGCTCAGAGAGGTCACCGCCATTGCCGACACGATAACCGTTCTCCGCGACGGCTCAACCATCTGCTCGCTCGACGCTAAGAAGGATGACATATCCGAGGCGAATATCATCCGCAACATGGTCGGCCGCAGCATGGACACCGTGTACCCAAAGCGCTCAAAGAGAGAGCTCGGCGACGTTATGTTCGAGATCAAAAATCTCACGGTTGAAAACCCCAACACCGGCAGAGAGATCCTGCATAACGTCAACCTCAAGGTCCGCCGCGGCGAGATAGTCGGCCTTCAGGGCCTGATGGGCGCGGGACGCACCGAGTGCGCTCTCTCCGTCTTCGGGAACCCCTACGGCTACAAGATCAAGTCCGGCGAGGTAATAATCGACGGCAAGTCCCACTTCTTCAAGAGCCCCACGGAGGCAATAAAGAACGGCCTTGCCTACGTCTCCGAGGACAGAAAGGGCAACGGCCTCGTGCTTATCCAGGACGTGCGCTTCAATACCACGCTTGCCAATCTCCAGGCTCTTGTCAAGGGCATAGCCATAAACGAGAACGAGGAGATCGTCGTTGCGAACAAGTATAAGAAGGAGCTCAACATAAAAACGCCTTCGATAGCCCAGAAGGTGAACAACCTCTCCGGAGGAAACCAGCAGAAGGTGCAGATAGCAAAATGGCTCTTCGTTTCGCCGAAGGTGCTCATTCTGGACGAGCCTACCCGCGGTATAGACGTCGGCGCAAAATACGAGATCTACTCCCTTATGAACAAGATGGTAGAGGAGGACGGAATGAGCATCATCATGATCTCCTCCGAGCTGCCTGAGGTTCTCGGAATGTCAGACCGGCTTTACGTTATGAGCGAGGGCTATATAACCGGCGAGCTCACGGCGGAAGAGGCAACTGAGGAAAAGGTCATGAGAATGGCCATAAATTTGGGCTAAGGGGAAAAAACAATGGGAAATAATATAATGGATTTTGTGCTATATTTTGTAGCATCTATTATTGTTTGTGCTGCATTTGGATTTTTGACAAGATCGATTGCATATAAGAAGGGTTTTAAAAAACTTGGAGGTTGGTTTTGCTTAGGCTTTTTTGCTAATCTCATTGGTCTGCTTATTACTGTTCT
>ONTN01000167.1:0-1703 GCA_900320765.1 uncultured Eubacteriales bacterium | reverse complement strand
TACTGTTCTGATGTCACCGAGTAATCAAACAGAAGGGCCGACAAACAAGAATAATAGCAATGATATAAACCCATCTAATGAAATAGGAAAGCTATTAAAAGGAAACGTCAAGAGCTACATGATGTATATCGCTCTCGTTATCATCATGCTCGTTTTCCAGATCTGGTCCGGAGGCAAGTTCTTTAAGCCCTCCAACATCTCCAACCTCTTCAACCAGGCGGCCTACGTTGCCGTTCTCGCTATCGGCATGACGCTGATACTCATACTCAAGCACATCGACCTCTCCGTCGGCTACGTCGCCGGCTTCACCGGGGCGATCTGCGCCATCCTTATGCAGACCTACGGCCTGCCCGTATGGCTGACGATCCTGATCGTTCTCGTCCTCGGCGTGCTGATCGGTCTCTATCAGGGCACGGTCATCATGCGCATCGGCGTTCCCGCCTTCGTCACCACCCTCGCCGGAATGTTCATATTCCGCGGACTTCTCTCCCTCGTGCTTGAGAAGAACGGAACGATTGCGGTAAGTCAGGACGCCTTCCTTAAGCTCTGTCAGGGCTTTATACCTGATATTCCAAATAACACGGGCATCCATCTCGTGACAATGCTCATAGGTATCGTTGCGGTAGTATTTGTGATTTATTCTATGCTAAAATCCCGCCGCAATAAGCAGAAGTATCAGTTCGAGGTCGTGTCCACACCAGTTTTTGTAGTTGAATTAGTTTTGATTTCTTCAATCATCCTTGGCATTTGTATGGTTCTTGCCTCCGATCAGGGTATTCCCTGGAGCGCCGTCATCGTCGGCGTCATCCTCGCTGTTTACACCTATATGCTCAATAAGACGAAGCTCGGACGCTATATCTACGGTATCGGCGGCAACGATCAGGCCGCTGAGCTCTCCGGCGTAAACGTCAAGCTCGTCACCCAGTTTGCTTTCTGCTCCATGTCCTTCCTCGCAGCAGTCTCCGGTATCCTCTATACCTCCCGTATAGGCTCCGCGAGCCCCCAGGCGGGCAACGCCTTCGAGATGGACGCAATCGCCTCCTCCTACATAGGCGGCACCGCCGTTTCCGGCGGCGTCGGCAAGGTAACGAACGCCATTATCGGTACATTCGTTATTATGGCTCTTACGAACGGAATGCTTATGAAGGGCGTCAACATCTCCTATCAGTACATAGTCAAGGGCATCATCTTCATCATAGCCGTTGCCTTCGACGTCCGTACCCGCAGAAAGTAATCTCCTCCATACCTATAATTATTGCCCCCGCCGGAAGGCGGGGGCAAGGTTTTGTTTATTTCTCTTCTTCGTTTCCGAGTCTCAGCCACGGGAGCTTGATGCCCCGGGAAAAGCCCTTATTAATCTGGGCGTAAGTCCCCACGCGAAAAATGGAATCGGGGAAGCGCTCGTTCCACTCCATCGAGAGTTCCCGGGCGAAGGCTTGGGAAATATCGGAGCCTATCTCCAGACAGGCTGGGGCGAGGAAAAGGGCGAGAAGCAGCTTATCGTCCTCGCGCACAGCCTCGCGGCGGAATTTGAAGCGGTGCCTGTTCCACTCCGCCTCAAGCGCGTCGACGAGGGCCTTTACCTCCGGGGCTACGTTCTCCCGCTCAATTCCGGAAAAGTATTCATCCGCGCCGGAGCGGTACTTTTCAAAGAAAGCGGGATATTCCGTCTTGTTGAAGTGTGCGGTATAAATCCTGTATTT
>ONTN01000160.1 GCA_900320765.1 uncultured Eubacteriales bacterium | reverse complement strand
CGTTGAGGTCGCCGCAGAGTATCACGGGCTTCACCGCGTCAAGCTCTTTAAGATATGCCCTGAAATCGTCCTCCCAGACCATTCTGTAGTCGAGGCGCTTAAGCCCGTCCTGTGAGTTGGGCGTATAGCAGGATACGAGGAAGAAATCTCCGTAGTCGGCGGTTATCACGCGCCCCTCGTGCCTGTGAATATCGTCTCCGAAGTCGTATGTAACTGCTTCGGGTATCTTCTTAGTAAAAACGGCGACGCCGGAGTAACCGGGCTTATCCGCGCTGTTCCAGTATCTTTCATAGCCGGGAAGGTCGAAATCGGCCTGTTCCGGCTTCATTTTCGTCTCGTTAAGGCAGATAACGTCGGGATCGGCGTCCTTTACAAAGTCGAGAAAGCCCTTGGTAAGGCAGGCACGTAGCCCGTTCACGTTCCAGGAGATAAGCTTCATATATTTTTTCGCTCCATTTTCTTTATTTGCGTAGAGTTATCCTCGCTAAAAATACGTTTTTATCCTCAACGAAGCCGGCAATATCGATTATGTTTTCGCTGTTCCTTTTGAGGTACTTTATCGTCTGCCCCTCGAAGGTCGGGCTGCGGAAGGAGACCTCAATCTCGTAAATATCGAGCTTTGAAAGCTCTTCAACGCTGAAAAGCCCCATAAGAGCATGAACGTAAGCCGTGTTGTTCATATGGCGGCCGAGGTCGATGTCGGTTGAGCGAACGGTGTACTCACCGAAGTCATATGCGTCGGAAAATTCCGTATTGATTCTAATGAAGGGTTCGGGGAGAACTATCCTATCTTCAAATGTCAGCTCAGGCGGGTAGATATCCTTCATCGGCTGCGGACGTCCGCCGGAGATCGAAAGGACTGCCCACTCGGTCTTTCCCTCAATCAGCGTCACTCCGCCGGGTGCTTCTATGGCGTAATCGCGGTTTGCGCGGACCTTATCGGGCGCCTCCGGCCAGGTCATTATGCTGACAGGCTCGAGCATTGACGGCCTCTTATAAAAACGCACCTTGGTGCGGACGGTGAGCCAGAAGAGATCGCGCTTCATAAGGGCGGGAAGGCTGACGCCGATAAGATCCGCGTGCTCCCCGGCAATATCCTGAAACATCGAAAAGGCGTGAGCGTAAGCGAGGCGACCGCCCATATCGCAGCGGCTTGACTCGATTATCGCTTCTTTTGAGTATTTTGCTGTCATATTTTCCTCCGGGAACTAAAAAAATCTTATATAAATATATTCTATTCGGCCTTTTGTGTCAAGTCCGCCATTATTTACTGTGGACAAAAAAACACTTTTATGCTATAATGCGTTAAATTGCAAAAAATGGGCTTTTGGAGGTTCATAAAATGAAAGAGCTAATGTTAGGCAATAAGGCCGTCGCGAGGGGACTTTATGAGGCCGGATGCCAGTTTATATCGAGCTATCCCGGCACTCCGAGCACCGAGGTGACGGAGGAAGCCGCAAAGTTTCCGGAGATATACTGCGAGTGGGCGCCGAATGAGAAGGTCGCGCTTGAGGCGGCGTTCGGAGCGAGCCTTGCAGGGAAGCGCAGCTTCTGCGGAATGAAGCACGTCGGCCTGAACGTGGCCGCAGATCCGCTCTATACCATGAGCTACACGGGCGTGAACGCCGGTCTTGTTATCGTCGTCGCTGATGATCCGGGAATGCACTCAAGCCAGAATGAGCAGGACAGCCGCCATCACGCGATGGCATCAAAGGTGCCTATGCTCGAGCCGTCCGATTCCGCAGAGGGGCTTGATTTTGCAAAGCTTGCTTATCAGATAAGCGAGGAGTTTGATACCCCGGTGCTCATCAAAATGTGCACCCGCGTAGCCCACTCTCAGAGCGTCGTTGAAAAGGGCGAGCGCGTCGTTCCCGAGAAGACCTATGAAAAGAACATAGCTAAATACGTTATGATGCCCGGCAACGCGAAAAAACGTCATCCTATCGTTGAGGAGCGCACGAGGAAGCTTGCAGAATGGGCGGAGACGGCATACATAAACAGGGTAGAGCCCGGCGAGGATAACTCTATCGGAATCGTGACCTCGTCCACGAGCTATCAGTATGTCAAGGAGGTCGCGGGCGACAGGTTTCCCGTCCTCAAGCTCGGTATGGTATGGCCGCTGCCTGAGAAGAAGATCCGCGATTTCGCAGCGTCCGTCGATAAGCTCTACGTTGTCGAGGAGCTTGACGGATTCATCGAGGCGCACGTCAGGGGTCTCGGCCTCGACTGCGTCGGAAAAGAGAAGTTTTCCAATATCGACGAGTTCAGCCAGTCCATACTTGCCTCGAAGCTCGGTTTTGAAGCGAAGCCGACCCTCAACCTCTCTGAGACGATACCGCCCAGACCTCCCGTTATGTGCTCCGGCTGCCCGCACAGAGGACTGTTCTACACGCTCAAGAAAAACAAGGTCACGGTTTTAGGCGATATCGGCTGCTATACTCTCGGCGCCGTCGCTCCGCTTTCGGCTATGGAGGTAACGCTCTGCATGGGCGCCTCGATCTCGTCGCTCCACGGCTTTAACAAGGCTCTCGGCGAGGAGTCCGAGGGGAAGTCCGTCGCCGTTATCGGAGACTCCACCTTTATGCACAGCGGTATGACCGGCCTTGCGAACATCGCTTATAACCAAACCAATTCAACCGTAATAATACTCGATAACTCCATCACCGGAATGACAGGACACCAGCAGAACCCGACCACGGGATATAACCTGCGGGGCGATCCTGCCGGCAAGATAGATCTTGAGAGCCTCTGCCGCGCAATCGGAATTAACCGGGTCCGTGTCGTCGATCCCTATAACCTGAAGGAATGTGACGAAGCGATACGCGAGGAGCTCGCAGCTAAGGAGCCGAGCGTAATAATCAGCCGCCGCCCCTGCGCTCTTCTTAAAAACGTGAAGCACAATCCGCCCGTCAAAGTCGATCCGGATAAGTGCAGAAACTGCAAGAGCTGCATGCGTATTGGCTGTCCGTCCATCAGCATAAAGAACGGCAAGGCTGTCATTGACGAGACTCTTTGCGTCGGCTGCGACGTATGCACTCAGCTCTGCGGCTTCGGGGCGATAACGAAGCCGGGAAGGGAGAACTGAAAATGGAAACGAAAAACATAATGATCGTCGGCGTTGGCGGGCAGGGAAGCCTGCTCGCGTCAAAGCTTCTCGGCCACCTTTTCCTTAATATGGGATACGACGTAAAGGTAAGCGAGGTCCACGGTATGAGCCAGCGCGGAGGCAGCGTTGTTACCTACGTGAGGTACGGCGATAAGGTCTATTCTCCCGTTATCGACAAGGGCGAGGCGGATATGATAGTATCCTTCGAGCTACTTGAGGCCGCAAGGTGGA
>ONTN01000159.1 GCA_900320765.1 uncultured Eubacteriales bacterium | reverse complement strand
ATGCACTATACATGGACGAGCATAACCGGGCTTGAGACCGGGTAATCGGCAAAGGCGGGGTACGCCTTATAATAATCCTCAAGGCTCCCTATGGGCTCTGCGTCCCTCGCCCTCTTATCGTAGGAGCCCGTCTCGACGTCGAAAACATCAAAGGGCTGAGAGAGAAGGGTATCATTCGCCCTGTCCTTTATCTTTTGGACGGCGTAATTCGGGTTTAAGAAAATGTACTTTGAGTAGTATTCGAGGGCTGAGGCTCCGCTTATCTTCGCCGGGAGGCGTGAGGAGAGGCTGTCCTCGCCCTGGCCTATCTTCAGGCCATTGTCGATATACACGTTCACGACGAGGTTTTTGACCTCGTAGTTATCGGCGATATAGTAAACCATATCGCGCACGTCCTGCATATCCGCCCCGTACATTATAAGGTTATAGAAGCTCGCCCCGTAGTACTTGTTCAAAAGCTCGGTGGAGTATGAGCTCGTCGAGGAGCAGCCGATGATATAGGAGTCGTATTTTTCGTGCTCCCTGTCAAGGTAGGCTATCTTGCCTATTCTCGGGTTCTGCGTCTCGCTGTATGAGTCCCAATGAAATATCGGGTCGCCGAAGACCCCGAAGGGATCGACTAAGACGTTAAAGGCGAGGATCAGAAGGGCAAAAACGGCAGCGGTGATGAAAAAGGCCGCCGTCCATTTTTTCGCTGTCATATTCCCCTCCTTTTAAAACTGGGCATAGATAAACGAGCTCGCGGTATAATCCCCGCTCAGAAGGGCGGCGATAACGATGATCGCGAGGGGCAGAGCCATGCACACCCATTGCGTAAAGCCGCTCTTTTTCGATAATGCGAGGCGGACGTCCGTCCCCCTCTCCTCGATAAGCTCGACCGCGTTTATAAGTATCACCCCGGCGGCGACCACGATAAGGTCAAGCCCCGTCATGCCGAGGGACTGTATAACGCCGGAGAAAAGGGCGGAGATATGAAAATCCGCTACCGTGCGCTTCAGCATAATAAGCGCCATCTTGAGATACGGCGCCCTCGTGATATAGCGCCCGATGAACACGATGAGCATCGTCCTCAGCATAGAAAAGGCGGAAAACCACCGGGTTTTCGGCCCGATCTTAAGGCGGGTCTTGAGCTTTTCAAATGCGGGCGCCATAAGAAGCCCCGCCGTTATGAGAAGCCCGTTGTAAAGGCCGAAGGCGATATAGGTGTAGTTCGCCCCGTGCCATATTCCGACGAGGAAATAGATAATGAAGGTGGCGAGCGAGGTCGGGATTATGCGCCCGAGCGTTCCGCCTATGTGCTTTCTCGTAAGCTTTCCTATCCTGTTAAAAAGCTTCGTGAAGGTGAGGGGATAGAAAACGTAGTCCCTCAGCCAGGCGCCGAGGCTTATATGCCAGCGTCTCCAGTATTCCGTGAGCGTTTTCGCGAAAATCGGCCGCTTGAAGTTCTCGGCCATATCTATTCCGAAGCACTTCGCCGCGCCCCGCGCGATATCAACTCCGCCGGAAAAGTCGCAGTAGAGCTGGACGCAGTACATCAGTACGGCGAAGGCTATCACAGCCCCGTCGTAAGCGCCGCCGTCCGAGTAGACCTTCGAGACTATTACTCCCGCACGCTCGGCGATAACGAGCTTTTTTATAAGCCCCCACATAGAGAGCTGGAGCCCCGAGCGGATATTTTCATAGTCGAGGTCGCTCCCCTCGTAAAGCTGGGGAGCTAAAGCCCCGAAGCGCCCTATCGGCCCCTCGGTTATCTGCGGGAAGAAGGAGACGAAGAGGGAGAATTTCAGAATGTTCCTCTCCGCCCTCACCTTGCCCCTCGCCACGTCGGCGACGTAGCCGATGGACTGGAAGATGAAAAACGAGAGTCCGAGGGGGGCGGCAAGGCCGAGCCTCGGGAGCCTGAGCCCCGCCATATCGATGGCGAGATCCCAGTATTTTATCGCGAACAGCATACCGAAGTTAATAAGGCAGGCGAGGAATACGACCGGCCTTCGGAGCTTCTTTACCCGCGCCGCCTCGTTACCGTCCCTTATCCGCTGGAGCCATAACCCGCAGAGGTAGGTTGAAACTGTGGTGATAATGATATAGACCGCCTGGCCTATCCCGCCCCAGAGGTAAAAGACGAAGCTCGCCGCAAGTAAAACGAGCCAGCGCCGTCTTTTCGGAACGAGGTAGTATATCACCGCCGAAAGAAGGACGAGGGCGGGAAACCAGAGTGATATGAGGCTCATTTCTCAGCCCTGCGCCTTTTCGACAAGGGCGAGTATCGACTCCGCCGTGTTGAAATTCTCGGGCACGAGGTCGTCGATATCTATCTCCACGCCGTAGGCGTCCATAAGCTCGGATACGATCAGCACGATATCGAGGGAGTTTATTATCCCATCGTCGCAGAGCGCCTTCTCGTTTTCAAAGTCCACCCCGGGGCATACGCCCTTGAGTATTCCGATAAGCTTTTCCATTACTGATTCCGTCCTTTCGTCATAACAACAGATACGTTTCCGTCCTCCGCGTATCCGCATCTGAGGTAAGTTTTATATGCCGCCGCCTTAGCGGGCTCCGTCCAGACGAAGCTCTTTTTTCCGTCCGTCGCCGCAAGATAGGCGCGGACGAGCCCGACCCCTATCCCCCTGCCTCTCAAAGCCTCTCTTACGGCAAGGTGGCGCACCGAGGTAAAGTTTTTATCGCTCCTCGTCTCTATCGCCCCGGCAAGCTTTCCGCCTGACCGGGCGATAAACACCTCTCCGGCGGATATGCGTTCTATAAGCTCCCGCTCAGGCGTCAGGCAGCCCGTCAGCTCGTCGAACGAGGCGGAAAAAAGCTCCTCTATCGCTGGAAGCTCGTCCGCAGCCGCGGCTGAAAACTCGATACCGTCCGGCGCGGCCTCCTCCGGCTTCCCCGTCTCGCGGCATAGCCTCTCACGCCTTTTCTCCTCGGCAAAGCCCAGCTCGGAGAGGGCGGACACTATATCCCGCCTTATATTCTCCCCGCCCCTCGCCGTTATCTCGCAGACGAGCCTCATTTCGGGAAGCGGCGGGAGAGGAAGCGAGTTTACATAATAATTCAGTATTAAGTGCGAGCCGCGGTCTCTGAGGATAAAAAGTCCGCCCTCGTTCTCCTCGGTATAGAGGGCTCCGGCCTCGATCTCGCGCAGAAAGTCAGCGTCGGTCAGAACGCAGTTTGTCGCCAAACCGGCCTTGAAATGCCGCCTGATCGCGGCCTTTACCGACTGAAGCTCAGATATTTTTTCCATCTTGATACTCTTTCCTAAGCCCCGCCCTGTCAATCTTGCCGTTAGCGATGTGCAAAAGCCCGTCACGCCTTAAAAAGACGTTCGGGTACATATACTTGGGGACTGCG
>ONTN01000155.1 GCA_900320765.1 uncultured Eubacteriales bacterium | reverse complement strand
CCTCCAACCTTGTTATTTATTTCTTCAAGTATGACTTCGGAACTACCGGCTGGAACGACGCCTACGTCCTGTTCAACACCTTTGGAGGCGCGATTCAAGTTCTGAGCATGATGCTGTTTTATCCGCTGCTCAGAAAGAAGTTCTCAAGCCTGCAGGTATTCTATATCTGCCTTGCCATGGCTGTTATCGGTTATCTCGTGCTGCTCGCGCTCTCCTTCACGATAATGACAAGCGTTTACCTGCTCTTTATCCCCGCGTTCTTTATCTTTGCGGCCAACGGAATGCTCACGGTTATTACCACCGTATTTCTCGCTAACACCGTTGACTACGGCGAACTCAAGAACAAGCGCCGCGATGAGAGCGTTATATTCTCTATGCAGACCTTTGTAGTCAAGCTTGCCTCCGGTATCGCGGCCCTCGTCGCTTCGATCTGCCTCTCGGTAAACAACCTTCAGGAGGGAACCAAGGTCACGGACTCCGATAAGATACGCGATTTCTCTATCGGCGTAACGCAGTCGGCGAAAACCGGTCTTCGTATGACGATGACCATTATCCCGATCATCGGCCTCTTTATAGCCTTTATCTGGTTCCGCAAAAAGTTCATTCTTAACGATGCAAAGGTAGAGGAGATATCAAAAGAGGTTGCTAAGCTTCACGAAAGGGATGCTGAAAATGGCTGATTTCGAGTATCGGATAGAGATTGAGACCTCCGACGGTCTGACCACGCTCACGGGCAAAAGGCCTGTTGCCGAAGGAGTTCTCAACGTTATCCTCGATCTGCCCGCCGGAAAGATAAAAAGCGCTTGCGGCACCATTAAAATGCCTATTAAAAAGAACGAGCGCATTTTTATGAACGGCTTTCAAACGTGGACATACTCTCCCGAATATGACGTAAAGGGGAGAACGAAGGGAATAACAAAGCTTCCGAAGCTCCTCGTTAATCGCTTCCACCTTGACAGATACGGGGATTATCACTTTGTAGACTATCCGTATAAAAAGGGTATCACTCACGGCGAGAGCTACGGATATATACGTGACGGGGCATACTATCGCCTTTTTGCCTCGCTTAATGAGGTTCCGGGTTATACCCTGTTCAAATACGATGCAAAATCCGAGACGCTCACGGTAGAGCGCGACTGCAGCGGCGTATTATGCGGCGGAGCGTATCCCGTTTTCACTCTTTTTTTCGCAAATGGCGATGAAAACGCCGTTTTCGACAGCTGGTTTTCCCAGATGGGGATCACGCCCATTACAAACAGGGAGATCAAGGGCTATTCAAGCTGGTATAACCGCTATGAGGCGATAAGCGAGAAGACCATCCTCGAGGATCTTTCCGGCTGCTCGAAAGTGCTTCAGCCCGGTGATCTCTTCCAGGTGGACGACGGCTGGGAGCCTAACGTAGGCGACTGGCTCGAGGCAGATAAGAAAAAGTTTCCCAACGGAATGAAGTCTGTAGCGGAGGCTATACACACAGCCGGGTTTGAGGCCGGTCTCTGGCTTGCGCCCTTCGTATGCCGCGTAGGCTCAAAGCTCGCGAAAAAGCATCCGGACTGGCTATATAAGGTCAACGGTGAGCCGTGGATCAACGGCTCCAATTGGGGCGGCTTCTATTCGCTTGACATTGATAATCCAGAGGTAACGGCATATATTACCGAGACCTTCAATAAAGTATTCAACGAGTGGGGCTTCGATCTTGTTAAGCTCGATTTCCTCTACGGAGCGGCTCCCTTCGGAAACGAGAGGGAGACGAGAGCGGGCAGGATGATCCGTGCGATGCGGCTTCTGCGCTCAGTCTGCGGCTCTCATCCGATTCTCGGCTGCGGCGTTCCCGTTATGGCGGCGTTCGGCCTCGTTGAATACTGCCGCGTAAGCTGCGACGTCGGCCTTGACTGGAACGACAAGCCTTTTATGAGGATAATCCACAGGGAGCGCGTCAGCACGAAGCAGGCGCTTGAGACGAGCATTTTCCGCCGCCAGCTAAACGGCAGAGCTTATCTATCCGACCCCGACGTCTTCTTCCTCCGCGACGACAATATAAAGCTTACCGAGGCTCAGAAGAAAAACCTCGCTACGGCAAACAGGCTCCTCGGGGGAGTATATCTATGCTCCGACAATATGGGAGCATACGACGAGGGCAAGGTCGAATTCTATAATAAGCTTCGCGCTCTTAAGCCGGTCGGCAGAGTATCTGTCGACGCCGAAAACGGGCTGAAGCTGAAATATAAGGACGGCGACGTTCAAAAGGTGATAGACATTTATGAGAAATGATACTGTAGTTACAGAAGAATCCAGAAACAGAACGATAGTTAAAACAAGCATTATCGGAATAATAGCAAATATCTTTCTTGTGGCATTTAAGGCGGGAGTCGGATTATTATCCGGCTCCATTGCCGTGCTGCTCGATGCCGTCAATAACCTGAGCGACGCTCTCTCTTCGGTTATTACTATTATCGGCGCAAAGCTCGCCGGCAAAAAACCAGATAAAAAGCATCCTCTCGGCTACGGAAGGATAGAATACCTGAGCGCGCTCATTGTCGCCTTTATCGTTATCTACGCCGGTATAACGAGCTTTATTGAATCAGTAAAGAAGATAATCGCTCCCGAAACCGCGGACTACTCCGCAGTCTCTCTCGTTATAATAGCAGCCGCGGTTGTGGTAAAGCTCTTCCTCGGGCGATATGTGAAAAAGAAAGGGGAGAGCGTTAATTCCGGCTCGCTGATCGCTTCCGGCTCGGACGCTCTTTTCGACGCGATACTCTCATTCTCCGTTTTAGCCTCCGCCGTTGTTTTCCTGATATTCGGCGTCAGCCTTGAGGCTTACGTCGGCGTTGTTATTTCCGCGTTTATTATAAAATCCGGTATTGAAATGATGCTTGAAACCCTCGACGATATTTTGGGCAAAAGGATCGACGGACAGTATTTAAAGGAAATCAAAGCAACGATAAAGGAAGTCGACGGGGTATTGGGCGCATACGACCTCATACTTCACAGCTACGGGCCGGATAAGTATCTCGGCTCTGTTCACGTTGAGATCCCGGAAACGCTTACGGCAGCGGAGATAGACGCGCTTGAGCGCAAGGTCAGTCAGCAAGTCTATATGAAGCACGGGATAATAATGACAGGCGTGGGAATCTACTCCATCAACACGTCTGACGCCGAGGCGGTCAAAATGCGCGCTGCGATCGATGAGCTTGCTATGAGCCATTCCGGGGTTTTACAGACGCACGGCTTTTATATCGATAAGGAAAATAAGTCTGTCATTCTCGATATGATCATAGATTTTTCCATTGAGGACAGGAAAGCGCTTGTCGAGCATATTAAGCGCGATATAGAGGCGCAGTTCCCTGAGTATAGCTTCACGATAAATCTTGACATCGATTTTTGATATGATAAGCGATAAGCTGATAAAAGAGGTTGCGGAAATTTTCGCTTCAGACAGCGGCGGACATGACTTTGCGCATACTATGAGAGTAGTTCGCCTTGCTCAAATAATTGCGGAAGCAGAGGGCGCG
>ONTN01000194.1 GCA_900320765.1 uncultured Eubacteriales bacterium | reverse complement strand
CCTCGCACTTCCGCGTTTTCCGCGATTCCTTCCTGATATACAGAAGGCCGCTGACCTTCGCGCTGATGAGTCTCTCCTGCTCGCTTCTCGATATCGTCGCCTTCGCGCTGTTTTCAGGCGTTCTTTTCTCCGGGCGCGATTCAATGATAATCCCCGCGACTGTTATGGCAAGGGTACTCTCCGGGCTTACTAATTTCCTTTTAAACAAGCTCGTCACCTTCCGCGCCCGCGGACAGACGCTTATACAGACGGCGAAATATCTCGCCCTTTTCGTTACGGTGATGCTCCTCTCCGGAGCCTTCGTATCGCTGTTAAGCTTCCTCCCCCTGCCGCGCTGGCTTATAAAGATCCCCGTTGACCTCTGCCTCTTCTTCGTAAACTACGTCGGGCAGAAAAAGTGGGTCTTTAAGAATTAAAAAAATGCCTCCCGAAACGGGAGGCATTAATCATATGCTGACTTATTTCAGGATCTTGAACTTGCCGACGATGGGAAGCTCCTTGCACTGACCCTTGGCGGCGCTGACGATGCCGAAGACTATGAGGACGACGCAGAGGACCTGGAACGGCCATACAAGGAAGAGCTTAAGGACCCAGGTGATAAGCCCGAGGATAGCGCCGAGAATGGAAAGGGCTGCGTTTGCAATGAGGAGCACGAGGCCCTGGTTTGCGTGGAAGCGGGCGAACTTGGAGTCCTTTGCGGCGAAAATGGGTACGAGAACGAGGGGACCGATGTAGGCAAGGATGCCCATGGCCTTGTTCTGCTGAGCATCGGCGGGATCAAACTCGGCAGTGCGGTCTTCCATCTTGGTGAGTTCATTGAAATCTGCCATGATATGTATCTCCTTTTCTTAATAATCTTTTGCTCAGCGTTGGGCTGAAGCAGCTGGTGCCGGTGGCCGGACTCGAACCGGCACGCCTTGCGGCACTTGATTTTGAGTCAAGCACGTCTACCAATTCCATCACACCGGCATTTTATATCATTATACACCGAAGTTTCCCCGCTTGCAATACTAATTTTACAGCGGAAAGCGCCGCCGAAGAGGCTCCGGCGGCGTTTTCCGCGTCATTTTTATCTTTGCGGGATATACTTGTACGGGTCTACGGGAGTGCCGTCCTTCATCATTGCGAAGTGCAGGTGCTGCACCTCTCCGGTCTCGCCGAGGGCGGTATCGCCCACAGAGCCGATAACGCTGCCCATCGTGACGGCGTCGCCCGCCTTGACCGTGGGCACGGCGGCAAGGTTTGCGTAAACGCTCACGATACCGTCGCCGTGGTCTATCGTCACGACTGTGCCGAGAAGGTCGTCTTGCTCTACGGAGAGGACGCTGCCCTGAGCGACAGCCTTGACCTTGGTGCCGATCGGCGCCTCGATATCTATCCCGTCGTGAGTGCGCCAGTCGTGCATCGTTTTGGAATAGATGAGACCGTCATAGGAGTAGGGAACGGTCACGGGACCCGCGACCGGAATCGTGAAGGAGAGCTCGGCGGCGGCGTTCTCGCTCTTTTCCTCGAGCGCTCCCTCCTGCACCGCCTCGGCGGGCTTCTCCGTGTTTTCCGTTTTCTCAGTCTTCTCCGCCGGCTTCTCCGGCTCAGCGGGCTTTACCTCCTCCTCGACGGGGACCTCGACCGGGTTCATGACCGGTGCGGTCTGCTCGGGCTGGGGCTTGACCGCCGACCCGCTCTCCGGCTTTTCTGCGGTGGACGCCTGAGTTTGCTCCGGCCTGTCGGGCAGGGTCTCGGCCGCGCTCATTGTGATATCACCATAGTTCTCATTTGCGATCTCGGCCGGGCTCACCAAAAGCCAGGCGATAATGCCGATGACGGCGATCGCGGCGAAGAGGACTATGTAAAGGCCCTTTCCGCCCATGAAGCTCTCGAATCTCTCCGAGAGGCTCTCCTTTTCGTTCATTTCATACCTCCAGAAGGAATTTTTACCGTGTACGCCCATATAATTCCCCAAAAATGCCGATTTTATTCAGAAGCACTTGAAAATTCCGGCTTTTTAGTGTATATTTAGACGGTGTTTTCATTTGTGGTTCGAGTCCCCACGTTATTTGAAATCGGAGGAAAAGAATATGAAAAACAAAAAGGTACTTATCGCCCTTATCGCCCTCGTTGTCATCGCCGCGGCTCTCGTTACGGTCTTTCTTCTGACCCGCCCCGCCGCCGTCGAGGGCTCAAAGACCGTCACCGTCCAGATTAAATACGACAACGTCGACAAGGAGGTCGTGCTCCATACCGACGCCGAATTCCTCTCCGGTGCTCTTTTGGAGAAGAAGCTCATTGAGGGCACGGACACCGAATACGGTCTCTTTATTACCGCGGTCGACGGCCGCGCGGCCGACGACGCAGCCCACGAATTCTGGGGCATTTACAAAAACGGCGAGATGACGCCCACCGGAGCTGACAGCACCGCTATCGCCGACGGCGAACACTATGAGCTCGTCCTCGGCACCTGGTAAAGCCTTTTCGGCGCGGGATATTACCTGGCTCGGCATACTTGCCGCCATGATGATCGGCGGCCAGTACGTAATGAGCCAGCTTCCCAATATCGAGCCCGTAAGCCTTATCGTGATCGCGGGAACGCTGGTATTCGGCTGGAGAATGCTGGCGTCCGTCTACGTCTTCGTTATCGCGGAGGGCTTTATCTGGGGCTTCGGCTGGTGGTTCTGGGGCTATCTTTATATGTGGGCCATCCTCGTGGCAATAACGATGCTGTTCAGAAAAGAGGAGGGCAGGCTCACCTGGGCGATCATCTCGGGGTTCTACGGTCTGCTTTTCGGCTTTCTCTACGAGATACCCTATATATTTATCCAGAACTTCCGCACGGCCCTCGCCTGGTTCTTGAGCGGGATCCCTTACGACTGTATCCACGCAGTCGGCAATTTTTTCATTGCCTTCTTCGTGCTTCAGCCGCTCGTTACGGTGCTGAGGAAGCTCCGCGCCGGGAAAATCAGATAGTGGAAGGCTCTCCGACACGCGTCGGGGGGCTTTTTTGCGCACTAAGATGAAACTGCTTTATTTTATATAAGTTTAATAAATGTACATTTTTCTCTCTTTGCGGTCTGCAAAAATTCGAGACAACCTCATCCACCGCGCGGAGCGCGGTCCCCCTTCCCCATTGGGGAAGGCTTTTAGATGAGTCCGCCAAGGGCGGACAACCGTTCAGAAGGCTTCCCCTTCGGGGAAGCTGTCACGAAGTGACTGATGAGGTTGTATCGAATAAAGAGTACGCAGCGGTCGCGAGCCGTCAGGCGAAGCTTCTGCGGAAATAGAAGCAATGCCTTTCGATTAAGCTTGAGTTATAACGCTGTGCTGACAAGTTTAATGGGGGTCCAGGGGGCGTCTGGGCGAAGCCCCCTGGTCTGTTTCTCTCTTTTGGTACTTTTCTCTCTTGCAGAACGCAAGAGAGAAAATGTACAGCTGCTTATGTATAAAACACACAAAAATATCCGTTTTTAACTTTACAATCCGTGTCGAATTTGCTATAATCAATTAGTGTATGAAAACAATTCCGGAAAGGTATGATATCTTCTATGAGAGCTTATCACAATTCCAGAGACCCCTATTTCCGAACACCGTTCGGCGCCGTTAAAACCGGCACGGACGTTACTCTC
>ONTN01000154.1 GCA_900320765.1 uncultured Eubacteriales bacterium | reverse complement strand
CCGGTTTTTGAATAGGGATCATCTATATCGCGTATAACGCTCTTATCGAGGTTTACTGCGCTCTCAATGTTCTCTCCGAGAGTTTTCCCGGTGCAGGTCATTACTTCTGTGTTAATGAGTCCCTTCTTGGAGAGCTCCTTCAAAACGGCGTAAACGCCGCCCGCCTCGTTAAGATCCTCCATATAGGTCGGGCCCGCCGGGGCGAGATGGCAGAGATTCGGCGTGCGCTCGGATATCTCGTTTGCGAGGTCGAGGCTGAATTCAACCCCGCACTCGTTCGCGATAGCGGGAAGGTGCAGCATAGAGTTTGTTGAGCAGCCGAGAGCCATATCAGCCGTGAGAGCGTTGTAAATAGCTTCCTTAGTCATAATGTCTCTCGCTCTGATATTCTTCCGCACGAGATCCATTATCTGCATTCCCGCGCGCTTCGCGAGAGTGATCCTCGCCGAATAGGGGGCGGGTATGGTTCCGTTGCCTCTGAGACCCATTCCCATTACCTCTGTAAGGCAGTTCATGCTGTTAGCCGTGTACATACCTGAGCATGAGCCGCAGGAGGGGCAGGTCTTTTCCTCGAACTCCCTGAGCTTTTCCGCGTCGATTTTTCCCGCGCTATAAGCTCCGACGGCCTCGAACATACTTGAAAGGCTCGTTTTCCGCCCGCCGACGCGGCCCGCCAGCATAGGCCCGCCTGAGACAAAGATGGTGGGAAGATTGAGCCTCGCCGCAGCCATAAGAAGACCGGGAACGTTCTTATCGCAGTTCGGTATCATAACGAGGCCGTCGAAGCCGTGAGCCATAACCATAGCCTCGGTGGAATCGGCTATAAGATCGCGGGTGACGAGGGAATACTTCATTCCGACGTGCCCCATAGCGATGCCGTCACAAACGGCGATGGCGGGGAAGACTATCGGGGTGCCTCCGGCCATGGCGACGCCGAGCTTTACCGCCTCGGTGATCTTATCGAGCTGCATGTGGCCGGGGACTATTTCGTTATATGAATTGACAATGCCTATTATCGGGCGGTTAAGCTCCTCGCGGGTCAGACCCAGCGCGTGATAAAGGCTTCGGGCGGGAGCAAATTCAAAGCCTTCGGAAACTCTGTCTTTGACCATGGTTTACCTCCTGTATTATAGTACGACGCTGAGGGCGGGGAGCGCCCTCAGCGAGCATTTAAATCAGTTGTTTATGAGCTTGTCCTCGTCAGACCAGCTGTAGAGCTTGCGGATGTCGCGGCCGACTATCTCAGAGGGGTGCTCGGCGGCCTTTTTGCGCATGGCGTTGAAGTGGACCTGAGCGCCGGCGTCGGACATATCGAGGAGGAACTCCTTGGCGAAGGTGCCGTCCTGGATATCTGAGAGAATCTTCTTCATGGTCTTCTTGGTCTCTTCGGTTATAATTTTCGGACCGGTGACGTAGTCGCCGTACTCGGCGGTATTGGAGATTGAATAGCGCATTCCCTCAAAGCCGGACTGATAGATGAGGTCGACTATAAGCTTCATCTCGTGGATGCACTCAAAATAAGCGTTCCTCGGATCGTACCCAGCCTCGACGAGGGTCTCGAAGCCTGCCTGCATCAGGGCGCAGACGCCGCCGCAAAGGACGGCCTGTTCGCCGAAGAGGTCGGTCTCGGTCTCGGTGCGGAAGGTGGTCTCGAGAACGCCTGCTCTCGCGCCGCCGATTCCGAGGGCGTAGGCAAGGCCGATCTCAAGAGCGTCGCCCGTGGCGTCCTGCTCAACGGCGATGAGGCAGGGAACGCCCTTTCCGGCCTGATACTCGCTTCTGACGGTGTGGCCGGGACCCTTTGGCGCGATCATAATAACGTTTACGTTCTTCGGGGGCTTGATGCAGCCGAAATGGATATTGAAGCCGTGAGCGAAGGCGAGGGTCTTGCCCTCGGAGAGGCCGGGCTCAATGCTCTCCTTATAGAGCTTCGCCTGCTTCTCGTCGTTTATAAGGATCATGATAACGTCGGCGGCCTTGGCTGCGTCGGCGGCGGTCATAACGGTGAGGCCGGCATCCTCAGCCTTTTTCCAGCTCTTTGAGCCCTCGTAAAGGCCGACGATGACCTTAACGCCGGAATCCTTTAGGTTGAGAGCGTGAGCGTGGCCCTGGGAGCCATAGCCGATAATAGCGACGGTCTTTCCGTCGAGCCTTGCGAGATCGCAGTCCTGCTGATAGTAAATCTTAGCCATGATTTTTTCTCCTTTAATGTGAATTTATTATTATTTTCAGTTTACGTCGGGGCTTTCGAGCATATTCTTTCCGCCCTTCTGAAGGGCGACGATTCCGGTGCGGCAGAGCTCGATTATCCCGAGAGGACGCACCATTTCGATGAATGCGTCGATCTTTGCGGGAGCGCCGGTAACCTCGACGCAGAGAGCGTCTACCGAGTAATCTATTATCTGCGCCTTGAAGATATCGAGGGCGGAGAGAACGCGCTGGTGCTCGTTAGGATCGTTCTTTATCTTAACGAGGATGAGCTCGCGCTGAACGGCGTCGGTCTCTTCGAGGACTTCGACCTTCTTCACGTTGAAGAGCTTGCGGAGCTGGTTTAGCATCTGAGCCTTCGCATAGCCGTCGCCGGACATAGAAATCGTGATTCGGGAATACTCGGGGCTTTCGGTAACGCCGACCGTGAGGGAGTCGATATTGAAGCCGCGCCTTGTGAACATACTCGTAACGCGGGTGAGGACGCCGTATTTGTTGTCGACGTAAACGGCGATCACAAAGCTGTTATCCTTAGTCTCCACTCTCATTCTCCTTTCGCGGTTATCATATCGTCTATCGCTCCGCCGGGGGGAAGCATGGGCAGAACGAACTCGTCCTTGTCGATCATACAGTCGATAACGGTGACGCCGCCGGAGGCATATGCTTCCTCGAAGGCTTCTCTGAATTCCTCGGGCGTCTTTGTCATAACGCCCTTTGCGCCGAAGGCCTCGGCGAGCTTTACAAAATCGGTTTTCCTCTCGAGCGTCGTGGAGGAGTAGTGCATTTTATAGAAAAGCGTCTGCCATTGACGCACCATACCGAGAACGCCGTTATCCATAATAACTATCGTGAGGGGAAGCTCCATAGACACCGCGGTGCAGAGCTCGTTAAGATTCATTCCGAATGAGCCGTCGCCCGTTATGAGAACGGTCTTGTCTCCGCTTCCGACGCAGGCGCCGATGGCCGCCCCCAGACCGAAGCCCATAGTTCCAAGTCCTCCGGAGGAAACCATCTTGCGCGGCTTTTTGAAGTTAATATACTGAGCCGCCCACATCTGATGCTGGCCGACGTCCGTCGCGATAACCGTATCTGCGTCGACTGTCTTATTTATCGTATCCATAACGAAATACGGGTCCAACGCAGGAACGGGAGATATAACGGCTCTCTCTTTCTCACGGAGAGCGTTGACTCTCGCTATCCACTCCGGGCGCTCGGCCTTACTGACTCCGGCGAGGATCGCCTTCAGCGTGGTCTCGATATTTCCGGATATGCCGACAGAGGCCTTTATGTTCTTGTTTATCTCGGCGAAATCGAGGTCGATATGGATA
>ONTN01000152.1 GCA_900320765.1 uncultured Eubacteriales bacterium | reverse complement strand
CCATAACGTAATCCGCGCCGATGGCGACGGCGGTATCGCGCAGCTCTCCTGTCATGGCAACGTGGTAGGGAAATCTTGAATCCTTTGCAAAGATCGAGACCTTGCGCTCGTCGGAGTTCTGCACGGGACCCGTCGGCGCTATATCGATGGCGAGAATATCGCGGGTATCTGCGGGAAGCCATGAGGTGCCGTGCCCGATCTCCTCGTATACCGCAAAGTAGGCGTAGACCTTCCGTGAGAGCTTGAGCCTGCCCTCGGCTATCTCGCGCATAGCGGCAAAGAGAACGGCGGCGGCCGCCTTATCGTCAACAAAGCGGGATTTTATATAGCCGTTTGATATTGTGAAACGGGGCTCGAGGGCGATGATATCCCCGGTCTCGACCCCGAGGGCGCGGGCCTCCTCAGCGGTTTTTACGTTCTCGTCCAGAACGACGCAGACGTTCGTGCGGAAGTCGGGGAGAACCGTTCTCGTCTCCTCCTCGGTAACGTGTATGGAATTCGGCGTGCGGCAGACCGTGCCGGTATATACCTTGCCCGAGTGGGTATAGACGCGGACGTTCTCGGTGACGCAGTAGAAGGGATAGAGGCCGCCGATGGGGCAGAGGTTGAGCGTGCCGTCCGCGTTTATGTGCCGCACCATGAGCCCGATATCGTCGAGATGAGCGGTGACGACGAGAGGCTCGCCCTCTCCGCCGAGCTCGGCTATCACTCCGCCCTTGCGCGTCACCGTATAGGGAAAGCCCAGCTCCTCTATCATAGATATTGCGAGACGCTGTATTTCCTCATATTGTCCCGTCGTGCTGTCAACGGCAATAAGCTTTTTGAATGCTTCAAGGCAGTATTCCTCATCAAAGCGGTACATAAAAAGTCACGGTCCTTTCGTCCGGAATTCTTTATTATGCTATCACATTGTGGGAAAAAAGTAAACATTTTCCTTGCCGCGCACTTGGTTGTGCGGTAAAATAACGGCATAATAATAATCGGAGAAGCGCCAATGACGAACAGGGAAATACTTGATATCGCCCTCAGGCAGTCGGCTTTCGACTGCGGCTGCAGGGCGGAGGACTTTTTATCCGAGCAGGATACCGTAACTATATCAAAAGCAGACCCGAGGGCGAGGAAGTACCTGCCATTGCCGTTTGAATGCGACCTCGTCACATACGGAAACGGTATCGTCGCTCAGGTGAGCGAAAGAACGCGCCCGGCAGTGACGGAATATCTGAACAGATTTCCCGGCTGCCGCGCTTTTGAAACTCCGGCGATAAACGCGCTGAACGATCTGCTCGCACCCTTCGACCTTAAGGTGTGCTTTATGGCTGAATACTTTCTGCCAGACGTGACAAGGCTTCGGGAGCTTGAGTGCGGCTATGAGCTCCGCGTTCTGCAAAAAGCGGACTTTGCGAATCTGTATTTGAGCGAGTGGTCGAACTGCTTTACTTTTATCGCGAGAGAGCGGGACGTATTAGCCGTAGGGGCATACGATAACGGAAAGCTCGCGGGGCTTGCGGGCTGCTCGGCTGACTGCGATGATATGTATCAGATAGGCGTTGACGTTCTGCCCGGATACAGGAGAAAGGGCATTGCGTCCGCGGTAACGAGCCGGCTCGCTATCGAGATAACAAAGCTCGGAAAGGTACCGTTCTACTGTGCCGCATGGTCGAATATCAAATCGGTGCGAAACGCCGTAAAGTGCGGCTTTCGCCCCGCGTGGGTGGAGCTCACCGCAAGAGACAAAGGCTTTGTCGATTCAATGTTGAAATGACTATAGTGAAGCTTCAGGGGAGAAGCCGCCGGACAGGGTATTATCCTGCCCGGCGGCTTTTTAAGCTTATTTGCTTTACGCTCTTGACATATTCCCCTTGTTATAGTATATTCAACAAGTGGAATATAAGGCGGTGAAAATATGCTAAAGCACGGTATCCTCGGCCTGCTTAATTACGGAAGCATGACAGGATATGAGATCAACAAAGCGTTCAGAGATTCTCTGAGCTACTTTTGGAACGCTCAGACAAGCCAGATATACAGAGAACTGCAAACCTTAAAGAAAAACGGCTGGGCAACGGACGAAGTCGTTGAACAAACCGGGAAGCCTGATAAAAAGGCCTTTTCTATTACCGAGAGCGGGAGGGAGGAGCTTAACCGATGGCTCGTGGAGGATAACGCCGAATTCGTTACGCGGCTTCCCGTCCTGATGAAAACGTTTTTCAGGGGAGAGCGCAGTGTTGATGAAAATATCGATTATTTTACGAAATTATCTGATACGGTAATGGCTTTTTTATCAAAGCTTCAAAATGAGCCGCCAAAGGTGGCGGATTATGCCAAAAACCTGCGAGATCCAATTGACGCGATCTACTGGAAAATGACTGTCGAATTCGGCGCGATGTACGTTCAGATGTTCCTTGACTGGGTCAATAAATGCAAAGAAGAGCTGGAGGAAATAAAAAATGGGAATCAAGAAATACAGAATACCGCTGATAATCCTGATCGTTTTTGAGGCGGTTGCAGTAACGCTATGGCTTACGAAGGGAAACATTTTTTATCTTTTCAATTTCAGCTATATCGGCCTCTCTATCTCGCTTGGACTGTTCCTGTATATCAGAAAGTATAAGCACGCGAGAAGAGTAACGCAGCTTTTAGTGGGGCTATATATGCTCGTCTATCTGGGTTTAATCAGCAACGAAAATATGCAGATCGAGGGCTTTTGGTACTACCTTTTCACGGGCGTATTTGAGGCCGCGACGATCCATTACGCCGTTGCTAAAATCATCGGGCCCCTGATATTCGGCAGAGGCTGGTGCGGCTACGCCTGTTGGACGGCTATGGTGCTTGACTTTCTGCCGTATAAAACGCCACGGCAGCCGAGAAAAAAGCTCGGCTGGATAAGGTACATAACTTTCGCTGTGTCCTTCGCTTTTGTCGCCGCCCTGTTCCTGGCTCACGTAGGAAATATGGAGAGGATAATGTTCTGGGCATTTATTTTAGGGAATGTTCTGTATTACGCGGTCGGAATAATCCTTGCGTTTATTTTCAAGGATAACCGAGCCTTTTGCAAATACGTCTGCCCGATAACCGTTTTCTTAAAGCCGATGAGCTATTTTTCTCTTTTAAGGATCAAATGCGATAAATCAAAATGCGTATCCTGCGGCAAGTGCAAAAAGGTCTGCCCGATGAACGTAGATATGACGGATAACTCCAGAAAGCGCGAAAACGGAACGGAGTGCATTCTTTGCTTTGAGTGCGCGAAGGCCTGCCCGAAGAAGGCTCTGTAATAATCACAAGACAAGCTCCAAATTCAGGTATATTATGCTTGCAATTTGTACATAAGGTGGTGTATAATAACACATAAGTAGATACAATTTGCACATAAAATACATAGGAGGATGAAAATGGAAATAAAAACGTTCAAAAAGGGCGAGATTATATTCCGGCAGGGTGATCCCGGCGACTGCATGTACGATATCTTTTGGGGCAACGTCGGCGTATACGTGAATTACGGCACGCCCGAGGAGAAGCAGCTCACCACCCTGAAAACCGACGATTTCTTCGGCG
>ONTN01000150.1 GCA_900320765.1 uncultured Eubacteriales bacterium | reverse complement strand
TATTCATAGACGAGGCTACGCAGTTCACGGAGAGAGCGTTTAACTATTTGGGCGGCTGCCTGAGAGGCGTCACTCAGTACGACAAGAGAATGTATCTGACCTGCAACCCCGGCGGAGTCGGGCACAGGTGGGTCAAGAGGCTTTTCATAGACAGGGACTATAAGACCGGTAGCGCGAACCCGGAAGAGAACGAGAACCCGGACGATTATTTGTTCATACCGGCGACGGTAGAGGATAACGAGGCACTTCTTAAGAGCTCGCCCGGATATCTCAAGATGCTGGCGAATATGCCGGAGAATTTGAGGGCGGCATACAGGTACGGCGACTGGTCGAACCTCGGCGGGAATTATTTCCCCGAGTTCAGAACGGATATACACACCTGTGAGCCCTTCAAGGTTCCGGATCACTGGCAGAAATACAGGAGCATAGACTACGGCCTCGACGCCCTCGCCTGCTACTGGTGGGCGGTGGACGAGGACGGCCGGAGCTGGTGCTACAGGGAGTGGAAGGAAAAGGGGCTCATAGTCCAGGACGCGGCAAAGGGAATGATAGAGCGGACACTTCCCGGAGAGAAGATATCAATAACCTTCGCGCCGCCCGATATGTGGTCAAGGCAGAAGGACACGGGGCGTACGATGGCGGAGCTATTCGCGCAGAACGGAGTGCCCCTCGTCAAGGCTGATAACAACAGAGTCCAGGGCCATATGATGATCAAGGACGCGCTGGCGCTCAGAGCGGACGGCAAACCCTCGATAGTCTTCTTCCGCACCTGCAAGAACATCATCAACGATATTCGGGATATCCAGGCGGACGAGGACAACCCGGACGACTGTGCGAAGGATCCGCACGAGCTGACGCACACGGTGGATTCAGTCCGTTATTATTGCATATCCCGCATCGTCCCCGCGGAAAGGCAGCAGATGGAGACGCCGCAGGAAGAAGAGGACGACAAAGAGGAGTATGAGGACTATATGACCGGCGGCGAGGTGAACGCCGGATATCTCGCGTTTTGAGAGGTGATAAAGAATGACCACAGTAGGCGAAGTATTCGACGCGGCGATGGCGCTGATGGACGAGCTTGACCGGACGGGAGAGTCGCGGACAAAGGACACGGAGGAGTATAAATATCGCACTCCTCAGATAATAGGCACGCTTATGGCCGAATTCAGGCTTATGAGCGGGGAGCGCGGCTACTTTACGCGGCCCGAGAGCCTTGGCGACAACATACTCGGCATAGACGACGGGTACGCTATCGGCGTAATGCAGTACGGGCTGGCGGCGAAGCTGCTTCTTGACGAGAACCCCGCGAGCGCGGCGTTTTTCCACGAGAAGTACGAGGAACTGAGGAGCATTTACTTTTCAAGAGCGCAGGCCGACGTCGGAGAGATCGAGAACGTCTACGGCGGCATCGAGTACGGGCAGTTTTCACACTGGTAAGAGAGGAGCGGGAGATATGGAAGCAGCAATTATTACTTTTGGATCGTTAATCGTCGTGGAGCTTCTTATAGGCATAGCCATTGAATTGGACTTGTTTATATTGACGGTGCGACGGGAGAAACGGCGCGATGCGCCTACACCTCATCAGTCTCGCCTTGAGGCGAGCCAGTTTCCCCTCGAGGGGAAGCCCGATAGCGAAAGCCTTGAGGAGCAGAGGGAAAAGGCCTTCGCGGACGGGCTCAGCGCGATACAGGGGTACGATTACACGACGGCAAGAAGGGCGGTGAGCAGGTATGACGGAGCAGACGGAGACGAATAAGCGCGAGGAGCGGGAGGGCGACGGCCTTTTCGAGAGCCGACGCGGCCCGACTCCGGAAGAGGTCGCCATACTCTACGACAAGAGCCGCAAATATAAGACCGCCCTCGACCTTTACGACTGCGTCAATACCAACGAGAACTTCTACATAGGCAAGCAGTGGGAGGGCGTCCAGGCGAACGGACTTCCTACGCCGGTATTCAACTTCCTGAAGAAGGACGTTATGTTCGTGGTCTCGAGCATAACCTCGGACAATCTCAAGATTCAGGCGACGCCGCTTGCCGCCTCGCCGGCGACAAAAGACCTCGCCGAGCCCGCGAGGGTGCTCAACGAGGAGTATGAGGCGATATTCGAGCGCAACGACATAGTATCGCTCCTGCGTGAATTCGCGAGAGACGCCGCCGTAAGAGGCGACGGCTGCATATACACCTACTGGAATCCCGACGCGGAGACGGGACAGGACGCGAAGGGCGCTATCGTGAGTGAGATCGTCGAGAATACGAGGGTGCACTTCGGTAACCCGAACGACCGCAGGGTACAGTCTCAGCCGTGGATCATAGTCGAGAGCCGCGAGATAGTCCGAAAGGTCAAAAAGCAGGCCCGCGAAAACGGCTCCGAGGACTGGGAGAGCATAAGCCCGGACGATGATAACACCTACCTCGGGCAGGAGCGCCGGACGGATGATAAAGTCACGAAGCTCTTCGTGATGTGGAAGGACGAAAACGGCGAGGTCTGGGGCTACGAATGCACGCAGAAGGCGGAGATCCGCAAGCCCTGGAAGCTCGGGATAAGGCGTTATCCGATTGTGTGGCTGAGCTGGGACTACGTAGCCGACTGCTACCACGGGCAGGCTATGATAACCGGCCTGATCCCGAATCAGATATTCGTAAATAAGCTCTGGGCTATGGCTATGATCAGCCTTATGACGTCGGCATATCCGAGGGTTATATACGACAGGACGCGAGTGCCGAAATGGTCTAATCAGGTCGGCGCGGCCATCGGCATCAACGGCGGCGACGTCAATTCCGTCGCGCGCAATATGGACCCGGCTACGATCAGCCCGCAGATATCTCAGTTTATCGCGGCGGCTATCGAGACGACGAACTCCAATCTCGGAGTAACGGCGGCGGCCACGGGCGAGGTCAGGCCGGACAACACCTCGGCAATAATCGCCCTCCAGCGGGCGGCGGCGACGCCGAGCGAGATCACAAAGCAGAACCTCTACAAATGCGTAAAGGACCTCGCGAGGATCTACCTTGAGTTTATAGCGGAGTTCTACGGCAAGCGTGTAATCGATATGGAGACGCCGGAGAGTCTGACACAGCAGCTGAACGATGCCATTCAGATAGGGCTTCTTCCGCCGGATACCGAGCTGCCGGAGGAGATACAGCTCGAGTTTGACTTTTCAGTTTTCAAAGACCTGCCCATGCAGATGAAACTCGACGTCGGCGCGAGCTCGTACTATTCGGAGATCGCCGCAATGCAGACGCTCGACAATCTCCTTATGCAAAAGCAGATCAACATCGTCCAGTACCTCGAGCGTATGCCTGACGGGTATATCCCCGACAGACGAGGGCTTATCTCCGAGATCAAGAAGGCTATGGAGGTAGCGCAGTCGGCGCAGTTGGGCGCTCCGACGGCGCCGACAAACGGCGAGATCGCGGTAGACGCCGGAGAAAAAGAGCCCGTACAGCCGGGCTTTACCAACCTTCAGCGAAAAATCACAGAGGGGGAGGACGTGAGATGACGATAAAACAAGGCGACGCCTATAGCATTCCGGCAAGCGCGAAGCTCAACGGCGAGCCCCTCAATATGGC
>ONTN01000135.1 GCA_900320765.1 uncultured Eubacteriales bacterium | reverse complement strand
CGAGCTCGCGGGCGGATTCGGCTATGTCGTCCATCCGCGCCTCAGCCTCGCGCTTCTCGGCCTCGAGCTGGGGGATAGAGCCGTTCTTGTTGTACCTCAGCTTGCGCTGCCACGCTCTCAGCCGCCCGTCTGCGTCGGAATACGAGGCCTGCTCGTCGCCGGAGAATATCAGGCTCGAGATGCGCTTTTCAAGGTCGGAGGTTTGGCTCACCCTCATCTCCGGTCTGCGGATGTACGCCGTGCGCTCGAAGACGTGCTCCGAGACGCCGGTCAGCTGCTCGCCCGCCGTGTCCGGAGTGAGGGTCTTGATAAACTCCGCCGTGCCTGTATATACGGCCAGGAGGTTTTTGAACGGGGCGCCGGAGACGCCTGACCCGTTCGTGCGCTGTATCGTTATATCCCGGCCCTCGTGCGAGAGCTCCATCGTGCCCGCCATCGGACTTCCGTCCCAGGGCTTATAGCGGCTCTTCGCGGCAAGGTGACCCGCGCGGTCGCGCTCAGATGAGTCTATCCCGTAGAGCATCGCCTTGATAAAGGCGCACCAGGTGCTCTTGCCGTATTCGTTCGGCGCGTAGATCACGTTAAAGCCCGGGTCGAGCTCCAAAGTCCGGTTTTTCAGGTTACCGAAGTTCGCCGTCATCTTTTTTATCTTCATGGACGCCAGCCCTCCCTGTCCTCAAGCGCGGCTACGCCGTAGCGCGCGGCAAGGAGATATTTCTCCCTCTCCGCGTCGCTCTTGGCGCTCTCAAAGCCTTCCTTAATCCTTTTGAGGAAGAGCCCCTTCAGACTGTCCTCATCGATCCCGTCCCAGAGCCCGCGAGCGGGGATCGTCTTATCCTTGACCTGTAGGGAGTAGAACCTGCCCTCAAGGGCGCGCTCGATCGCCTCGCAGTCGATGCTCCCGGAGAACTCTCCGCCGAGCACAATGCGGACGACGTTCATAGAATCGCCAGCGCCGACGGAGGCGAGGACGGAGGCGAGCGCGTCAGTCGAGCCGGAAAGGTCGACGGAACGTATCTCGTACTGCCTCTTTGCGAGGGGTACGAAGGAGAGGTCAGCCGAGGTTTTACCCACAGAGCCGATGATAACCCCCTTCGGACCGGTCTCGTCAAAGCCTCTGCCCTCGGGGCAGCCGGGGTAGGCGTAGTATGTAGAGCCGGCCTTTTTGATGCCGGAGAAGGTGTGGACGTGCCCGAGGGCAAGATAACTTAAGCCGGAGGCGGCAATATCGTCCTCGGTGATCGGGTCGTACCTTCCACCGGAAAGGTCGGCGTGGAGCGTCATAAGCTCGATTAGGTCGCTCTTTCCGGCGCGGAAGCCTGAGAGCACGCTGTCGCAGACGGTGGAGGTGAAGCCAGCGCCCCAAACTCTGACGCCGAGCTCAGGTATATCGAAGTACCTGGGCTGCGGCGAGCGGAATATATGCACGTTCTCGGGAAGCTCCATAAAGGCGTAGGGCGAGCGGGAGGAGAAATAATCGTGGTTGCCCGGGGCTATAAAGACCTCGCCCTTTATTTCGGAGAGCATTTTTAAAAGCGTCTCCTGGGTCTCGTAATACGATGCCGAGGAATCAAAGAGATCGCCCGAAAGAAGCACGATGCGGCACTTCTCCGCGTTCGCGAGGGCGGCGAGCTCCATTAATAGATCGCGCCCTTCCCTGCGGCGCTCTCTCGCCTTTTCCTCGGTAAGGGAGGCGTAGGGCGAATCAAGATGGAAATCCGCCGCGTGAAGTATCCTTACCGCCATAACAGTTCCCCTTTCTTTAAATTTCATATTACCCTTAAGTATAGCAGATTTTGCTGGAAAAATAAATCCCATTTTTCTTTGTGCATTAAGATGAAACAAAAACCCCTTCCCGGGGTTAGGGAAGAGGTCGATGGAAATGAGCTTACGCTGTTATACGATGCGCTTTGCACCGAACCAGCATTTCGTGTAGTAGTTGGTGGTGAGGTCAGAGATAATGACGCCGACGGTGCTGTTGGAGGCGTGGACGAACTTGTTGCCGCCTATGTAGATGCCGACGTGGGTGACGGAGGCACCGCCGTTCGAGGAGAAGAAGACGAGGTCGCCGACCTGGAGCTTCGACTTGGAAACCGTGGTGCCGTTATTCTTGTACTGGAGGGAGGCTCTGCGCTCGAGCTTATAGCCGAACTGACCGAAAACGTAATAGACGAGCCCGGAGCAGTCGAAGCCCTCCTTGGGGCTCTCGGCGCCGTAGACGTATTTGTACCCGACGTACTTGAGCGCGAGATCGACAATCTTCTGCCCGAGCTCGGAGGCCTCGCCCTCGCCGAGAATGACCTCGCCGTCGTCGGAAATGCCGTACATACCGACGGAGGTGTCCTGAGCGCCGCCGTTATTGCTGCCGTTATTGCTGCCGTTGTTTCCGCCGTTGTTTGTGGAGGAGGGAGCTCCGGTGATGGTCATAAGATCGGAACGTATGTACCCGGTCTTGCCGGAGACGACTACCTTGAACCAGCCGTCGTTGATACCGATGATATCGACCTTCGTGCCCTTCTGATAGGTGCCGATAACGTCGCTCGAGGTGTTGTTCTTCGCCCTCATGCGAACGTCGCCGCTCGTTATCTCGCCGGTCATCTCGAAGTTCTCGGCGGTAACGACGTCCTTCAGATACTCTGCGCTGACGTAGCCCTCGGTCCCGTTGTAGTTGATGTGGAACCAGGTGCCGTCGCCCTTGTCGATTACGGCCACGCGGGTGTCCTTAGAAAGCGTGCCGAGACGGGAGGCTGAGGTGGAAGGGGCGCTGCGGATGTTGAGCGCGGAAACGTTGACCGTGGCGGCGCCGTAATAAACTACGCCCGCTGCGCCGGCCGCCATCGCGAATACCGAGATGAGGGAGGCGACGGTCAGGAGGATCGCCAGCAGTTTCTTCGTCAGTTTCATAGTAAAAACCTCGTATTGCTTTAGTAGTGGTGGGAGATCAGCCGGCGGAAAGCGCCCTTTCAAGCCATACGGTCGCTACGTCCATCGCGGCGTAGAGCCCGTTCTTCTCCGTTTTCTTGACGATGCGATCCCTGCTCTTAAGATCCGGGTCAGTAAGCTGGAGCTGAACGGTCACCTTGGTGGGAACGCTGAGATCGTCGAGCTTTTCGGTGGCGGTGATCTGAAGCATGATGACGTATTTGTCGGACATGCTGCCGTAATAAATGATGTTGTCCTTACGGCGGAGGGGGCGGCCCTTGTAGTTAAGAGCCAGAGCTTTCTTAGTAGCCATGCTATTACTCCTTTGAAAGTAACCAAATTGTAACACATTGTATCCAAATTGTCAACACCGGGGGCGGGGCGCGCTCTTGGCATTGCGACGGAATCACCAGTCCCAAAATATGGGGATATCCGATGAAAAACGGGCAAAATCTTGGCTTTGCCGCCCGGGTACGGTGACAAAATGGAATATTATGTTAATATTTGTCTCAAAAATTTCGGCAGTTTTTTCTGTTAACTTCCGAAATTATTTGTAACCGAATTGTAACTATTTGAGTAAACGAAAACCGCCTCCGCCCGAAAAGGAGGCTTTAAGCTCACTCGGTTTTGTTGAGGTAGCTCTCAACGAGCTCGTGCAGCAGCTCGTCGCGGTCAAGGCGGCAGATGAGAGCCCTCGCGTTATTGTAGTTCGTGATGTAGGTGGGATCCTCGGAGAGGATGTAGCCCACGATCTGATTGATCGGATCATAACCCTTAAGCTTCAGAGAATCGTAAACCGAGGCCATGATCTCCTTCGTGCCGATCTTTTTATCGGTGATGGTAAATTTCCTTGTAAATTCTTCCATTTCTCTATCCGAGCCCCCTTTTTCATTTTATCTGATCTCTTATAAACCTCTTTTTCCGATTAAATATTATAACAAGGAAAATTAGGCTTGTAAAGCTATTTTGTGGCGATATAATATAAATATTCCGGAACAAAAAGGAAAGCCACGCAGTCTAATAGACAGAAAGACAAATGAAGGGAGATACGCTCGGAGCCTGCGCGAAGCAGGAGCCGGGCGTTAACCCGGAACCGGATAAGCCCGGGAAAACGGACGTAAAGACCCCGACCGACTACTCCGACCGCAAGGATAAGACGGGAGAGGACGGAGAGCTCTGGACGAACTCCACGGGCGGCACCGGAGAGAGCGGCGAGGGCTGGATGACGGACGACTGGGCGCTGGATGCAATGCCCGAGCCCGAGCCCGAGCCCGAAGGCGCAATTGAGTTCGATATGAAAACCTCAGCCGCAGCCGAAGCCCCGATGGGCGGATACTCAGGGGCAGCGGAGCCCGGCGCCATGCCCGATCCCGGCAGCGTGGGGATAATCGACGACCCCGTTCCGACGCCCGAGTTTGACGGCGAGGAGCCTGAGATGCCGGGGGACGGTTGGGACGTTGAGCCCGTAGAGCCCGTTTTTCCGGGAGACCCTGACGAGCCATGGGAGCCGTGGGAGCCCGTAGAGGGCGAGGCCTTTGTGCTTACGGCTGCCGAGTGGAACGATAACCGCAACTGGCCGTTTTTCACTAACCTCGTAAACTCCGGCAGGATCAGCTTCCCCGTATACGGCCTCGACCCCACGCACAGGGTCAAGGTCACCGTAAACGGCGGAGCCTACGCTTCGGTAGAGCTTCTCGACGGAGACGGCAAGACGCTCTGGACCGGCGAGGCGGATAAGGACGGAGTGGCCTATCTCTTCTACGGTGAGGGCGAGACTCCCGCGTCCGTGAGAGTCGGCGGCGAAACCTTTGCCCTCGGCGGAACGGCGGTAACGGATCCCGACGATCAGCAGGGCACGCCCGTAATGCAGCCCTCCGACGAGCTCGAGGTAACTGCAGCAGGCGAAGAGAGAACGGCGCTTCAGGTTATGTTCATAGTCGATACCACGGGCTCTATGGGCGACGAGATGGCCTTCCTGCAGAAGGACTTCAGCTCCATCGCCGGCGCCGTTCAGGCTGACGGCACCGAGTATTCCGTATGCTTCTACCGCGATGAGGGCGACGAGTACGTAACGAAGGTCGCTGAGTTCACCACCGACGTTTCCGCCGTGCAGGAGATGGAGACGCTCAATCCCGACTTTGACGCCGGGCATAACGGCTGGAGAGACGACGCCGTGAAGGTCGCCTTTATGATATTCGACGCGCCTCCCCACGACGGCACGGGCGACGAGGTAGCCGCCGCCGTCCGCAAGGCCGCCGAGATGGGCATCCGCCTAGTACCGGTCATCTGCTCCAACGGCGAGCGCGAGACTGAGCTCTTCGGCAGAGCCCTCAGCATACTGACAAACGGCACCTACGTATTCCTTACCGATGACTCCGGAGTCGGCTACAGCCACCTTGAGCCCATCATCGGAAGCTACGAGGTCGAAAAGCTGCACGATATTATCGTGAGGATAATCAACGATTATAGGCCGTAATTAAATGATAAGACCTCATCCACCGCTTTCGCGGTCCCCCACGGGCGCGAGCATAGCTCGCTTCCCGCTTTGGCTACAAATCTGCCACTGGCAGATTTGCTTAACGCGTCGCGTTCCCAAGGAGAAGGCTTTTAG
>ONTN01000145.1 GCA_900320765.1 uncultured Eubacteriales bacterium | reverse complement strand
GAGAGGCGCTTTTCGGCGAGTTCAAAACTGGTGCGCGTACGGGTGCTGTTCTCGAAGAACAAGTTCACGACCGTCATGCCCCGGAGGCTCGGCACCTTCTCATAGTCCATATCCGGCGGCAGCAGCTTCGACTCCAGCCGCTCCATGCGCTCGATCTGCTCCTGCTGGCGGCGGATATAGCCCTCGTACTTGGGATCTATCTTCTTCTTGAAGATCTTTTCCGCTATCGTATTAATGATAAGGAAGAATATCCTGCCCCCGTCGAGCGCGGGTATCGGCAGAAGATTCATAACAGCGAGGTTAACGGCAATAAACGCCACGAGGTACGCGATATTCTCAAAGGCGATCGCCGCAGTCTGTGACTCCTTGCCAACCTCGTTTATCGTCGAGACGATGCCGACGACTCCGGACATATCGGAGACCTTCACCCTTCCGGCAAAGAGATCTCCGAGGCTCATCCAGACCATACGGACTACATTTACCGCGCTGTAACAGGAAAACTTTATCTTCTCGCCGAAAGTAGCCTCTATCACGTTTCTGCCGGTTATTCCGAAAATATACGAATCCTCTCCGTTAATAACATAGTGGTCTTTCTTTATCGTTAGCGGAAGCTTCTCTCCGTTCCTGACGACCACGATATCGGCCTTGTCGCCCGCTCGGGAGAGATAGGTCGTTATATCCTGATAGTAATAGGTCCTGTGTCCATCTATGGAATATATCTCGTCGCCCGTGTGAAGTCCCGTATCCTCGTACTTGTATCCGTCTACGAGGCTCGTCACGGTGGTGCCGTAGAAGCCCGCGGCTCCGGAGTAGATAACGGCAAAGATTATAAGCCCGAGAAGGAAGTTATTTGCAGCTCCTGCGACGAGGATTATAAGCTTTTTCCACCAGCTCTGGCTCGTGAATGCCCGGCTGTCCTCGCTTGCCTCGTCCTCGCCCTCCATGGCGCAGTAGCCGCCGATGGGGAGAAGGCGGAGAGCGTAAAGCGTCTCCTTCCCCTGCTTTTTGATTATCGCGGGGCCCATACCTATGGCAAATTCATTGACCTTTACACCGCAGAGCTTTGCGGCGATAAAATGCCCGAACTCATGGTCGGCTATCAGTATTCCGAATGCTATTATTGCTACGGCAATATACAAAAGATCATATCCTTTTACTTATAAATTCGCGGGTCTCAATATCCCGCCTCAGCACCTCTTCGATGCTCCCCGCTGTTAAAGCGCTAAGCGCGTCCACCGCCTCGGAAACAAGCTCGGGGATATCGGTAAAGCCGATTTTATCCTCGAGGAAGAGGGCTACTGCGGCCTCGTTTGCCGCGTTCATCACCGTAGGCGCGGCGTCACACCTGCCCGCTACGCTCTCTGCTATCGCAAGGCATTTGAATTTTTCCGTGTCCGGCCTCTCAAAGGTCAGCGACCCGATCTTGAAGAGGTCAAGCTCGCTTTCCGGGTTATCGGCTCTGTCCGGATAGCTGAGCGAGAGCTGGATCGGGATTCGCATATCCGGCGTTCCGAGCTGGGCTATCACGGCGTTATCGCAAAACTCAACCGCTGAATGAAGAATGCTCTCGGGGTGGACTACCACCTCGATCTTCTCCGCGGGAACGGAAAAGAGGTGCATAGCCTCGATGATCTCGAGCCCCTTGTTCATCATAGTGGCGGAGTCTATCGTTATCTTCGCGCCCATCGACCAGTTCGGATGCTTGAGCGCGTTCTCTTTTTTTACGTTTTTTAGCTTCTCCGCAGGGGTTTTTCTGAAAGGGCCGCCCGAGGCCGTGAGCAGTATTTTCTTTATCTCTCCGTGCTTTCCCGACATAAGGCTCTGAAAGATCGCCGAGTGCTCAGAATCAACGGGAATGAGCTCGCAGCGGTTTTCCCGTACTGCTTCGGTAAACAGATGTCCCGCGCAGACGAGAGTTTCCTTGTTTGCGAGGGCTATCCTGCGCCCGCCCTCCTCTATCGCCGCCATAGTAGGCCGAAGTCCTGAGATCCCGACGATAGCGGAGACGACGGTATCTGTTTCAAGCTTCGCCGCCTCTATTATGCCATCCTCACCGGAGAGCACCTTTACGTCCGTATCTCGAAGGCGAACCCTCAGCTCCTTTGCGGCGGTCTCGTCCGCCATCGCAGCGATTTTAGGCTGGAACCGTCTTGCCTGTGACTCCATCAGCTTAAAATTGCTTCCCGCCGTCAGCGCGGTAACGCATAGCCCGAGCCTTCCCGCAACGTCCAGGGTCTGAGTTCCGATAGAACCGGTTGAGCCGAGGACGGTCAAATTCTTTTTCATCTTTTCTCCTTAGAATGCCGGGAAATACGTCGTCAGAAGCAGGATGAGCGGGGCTGTAAACATAATGCTGTCGAGCCTGTCGAGCACGCCGCCGTGACCGGGAAAGAGCTTCCCGTAGTCCTTTATCCCCGCCTGGCGCTTTATTACCGAGAAGGCGAGATCGCCTATCTGTGTGGTGACGTTTCCGAGAGCTCCGTATACGGCGAGAGTTATATAGTTAACTGGTATGCCAAGCGCCTTGTCCAGTATTACTCCGAATATGAGAACGCCGGCTATGCCCATAATAAAGCTGCCGATAAAGCCCTCAACGGATTTGTTCGGGCTTGCCTTGACTACTCCCCTGTGTTTTCCGAAGAACATACCGCCGAAATAACCGCCGGTATCGCTCACCGCACTGATCACAAAGCTCAGTATTACGAGAAGCCCGCCGTTTTTCATAAGCTTAAGGCTGACGAGCGAGGAAAAGCAGAACGGGATTATAATCCCGGCAAAAATCGCAGCGGTAACGGCAGCAAAGCTCAGTTCTCCCTTTCTTCCGTAGCTGAAAACCGCCTCGGCAAAAAGCAGCATGGAAAGCGCAATGAGACAGATCTCGCATACGGGCGAGGTAAGCCCGAAGTAGACGCCGATAGGTATTGCCGCTGCGCTGAGGGCGCAGTAAACGTAGATGCGCTTGTTTTCAACCTTTTCGGCTCTCAAAAGCTCATAAACGGCTACGGCCGAAAACAGGGCGGCAAGTCCGGTGAGCACCGGGCTCGGCAGCCACAGGGCGGCAGCCAGCAGCAGAGCTATAAGGAATATCGCCACGATCACCCTTGTGATAAGCATCGTAATCTATCCTCTTTCTAATAAGAGTATTTCTATTTCGCGTTTCCGAAGCGGCGCTCTCTTTTGGCGTAGGCCTCGAGCGCCTTGTCCATCTCGGTCTCGTCGAAATCCGGCCAGAGAGTATCGGTAAAGTAAAACTCAGAATAGGCGCATTGCCATAAAAGGAAATTCGAGAGTCTGTATTCCCCGCTCGGTCTGATGATAAGATCGGGGTCCGGCATCCCGGCGGTGTAGAGGTACTTCTCAAAGCTTTCTTCAGTCAGCTCGCCCCTTTCGGGGTCGGCCTCCCACGCCTTTATAGCGTGGATCAGCTCGTCGCGGCCTCCGTAGTTAATGCAGAGGTTTGCAGTAAGCCCGCTTTTTATCCGTCGGGATAACTCGTCCGTGCGGTCAATGAGCGCTCTCAGCTCGGGACTGAGCCTTGATGTATCGCCGAGCACCTTTAGACGAATACCCTTTTTTGAGAAGCGCCATAATGGCGCCGACCTCTTTTTCGCTGCGTTTCCAGTTCTCTGTTGAGAAGGCGTAAACGGTGAAGTATTCGACGCCGAGGTCCGAGAGATAATAGGTTATTCTGCGGAAGGTCTCGGCTCCGGCTGCGTGGCCGGCAGAGCGAATGAGTCCGCGCTTTTTTGCCCAGCGCCCGTTGCCGTCCATTATAATCGCAATGTGCCGGGGCAGCTCTGACCGCCCCGGCTTATTTACTGCGGTTCCCATCAGATGGCGGAGAGCTCCTTCTCCTTCTTCGCGGTCGCCTCGTCTATCTTTTTCGTGTAATCGTCGGTCATCTGCTGAAGGTCCTTCTCAACGCCCTTGAGATCGTCCTCGGTAATGACGCTGGCCTTCTGCTGCTTCTTGAATTTTTCCATCGCGTCGCGCCTTACGTTGCGAACGGCTGTTTTGGCGCCCTCGGTGTACTTCCTGATCTGCTTTATGAGCTCCGCGCGGCGCTCCTCGGTGAGCTGGGGGAAGTTGAGGCGGATATTCGATCCGTCGTTCTGGGGATTGATGCCGAGGTCGGAGGCGAGGATCGCCTTCTCTATCGGCTTGAGCGTCGATTTGTCCCAGGGCTGAACGAGAAGAGTCCTCGGGTCGGGGGAGCTTATCGTGGCGACCTGGTTTATTGGGGTGGGTGTGCCCCAGTAATCCACCCTTATTTGATCGAGGACGGCGGGATTCGCTCTTCCCGCGCGCACGGTGGCAAACTGGCTGTTAAGGCTTGAAAGGGTCTTGTTCATCTTTTCAAGATATTCGGAATAGGTCGCGTCGTCAGTATACATTCGTTTATCCTCCTTTTAATTCGTTTAATGCTGGCTTCTTATTTTACTACCGTGCCGATCTTCTCGCCCATAACGGCTCTCTTTATATTCTCGGGGTCCTTCAGAGCGAAGAGAAGCACGGGTATATTGTTATCCATGGAAAGGCTTGTCGCCGTCGTGTCCATAACGGCGAGGTGGCGGGCGAGCACGTCGTCAAACGAGATGGAATCGTATTTGACGGCGTCAGGGTCCTTCTTCGGGTCGGCGGAGTAAACTCCGTCGATATTCTTTGCGAGCAGAATGACCTCGGCGTTTATCTCAGCGGCGCGAAGCACGGCCGCCGTGTCGGTGGAAAAGTAGGGGCTTCCCGTTCCGCAGCCGAAGATAACGACTCTGCCCTTCTTAAGGTGCTTATCCGCCTTGAGCCTGATATAGGGCTCGGCGATGGACGACATCTGAACGGCAGTCTGTACCCTGACCTCAACGCCCATCTGCTCCAGCACGTCGGCAACGGCAAGGCAGTTCATAACGGTCGCCATCATTCCCATATGGTCGGCTCTGGTGCGTTCCATCTTTCCGCCGCCGTCCTTGACGCCCCTCCAGAAGTTGCCGCCGCCGATGACGATGCCGATCTCAACTCCCATCTCGGAGCACTCCTTGATTACGCGACAGACGCTCTCGATCACATTAAAATCAAGGCCGAAGCCCTTCTCGCCGGCAAGAGCCTCGCCCGACAGCTTCAGCAGCACTCGCTTATAAGCGGGGACAGCTTTTTCCTTTTCCATTGGAATTACCTCCTTAAGGCCATAGAAAACCATCTTATATTTAAGTCTGTCTTATTTTAATATAAAATCCGCCAAATTGGAATACCTGACCGCGAAAATTATTGATTTTTTAATAATTCTCTCAGTTCCCTTTCCTTTCCATTACTCGTTTTAGACTGCACAAACGCGGAAAAAGTTCCGAATATTGTCGCTTTTCTCACAAAAGTAACCGAATTATAATGTGATAAACCTTCCCTTTGGAGGACGCTATGGATATTTGCTTTTTGTCCGAAAGCTCGGTTTCGGTTTACATAACAAAAGAAGAGCTGCTTCACCGCGGCGTTTCGCCCGACAGCTTCGGCTCGGATGAGGCCGCCCGCCTTCTTCGCGAGGCTCTCGGCGAAGGGGTAGACGGCTGCGAGGTCGAGCTTTATTCGAGCGGCGGAGACGTGATATTCTTTGTCGAGCGTCACTTTAAAGCTGCGCGCTATTTCTATTTTGCCGAGCTTGAGGATCTGATCGCCGCGATATCGCTCGTTCCTCCCCTGCCCTCGTCGCTTTGGTATTTCGGCGGAGGTTACTTGCTTGCTTTTTTTGAGCCAGACGTTGATATCCGCATTCAAG